>JAIULZ010000170.1 GCA_022565805.1 Balneolales bacterium | reverse complement strand
CCGGGGTTACAATACCGGTCATGCCTAACGGCATTGTTCGGAATCGAGTTTCGAAAATTATAACCGACACTTTTAATGCGCGATGAATTTGTGCGCCGTGCTTCACTTCGGCCTTCCACCCCGGGCTACGGATATGCCGCTATGCTGCGACAAGGTTTTGAGCTTCTAATCTGTTTTGCGCTCGGCCACTGACCGCTGACTTCTGATCCCTGTCCGCCCTCTTAGGTCATTTCTGTCCAGCGAATTAACAAGTCACACCCAATTACACAATTTCCCCATCCCCCGTTCTCCCGTTCTCCCGCTCTCCCGCTCCCCCACTCACTCACTCTCACCTCTTGACGGTTTTCTCCTGCCCAACCATCCTCCATTCGTAAAAAGACTTTCCATTTTTGGGAATTCGGTTTTCAATTATTAGATTAAGTAAAATATTTGCATTGTTTGTGCAAATATTTTGCCCATTTGATCAATCTTTTTCCAGATGTCAACATAATTTGAATTCGACGACCCATCCTATATTATGCGCGCACAAAATACCATTCTACATTTTATACATTCTATTTCAAAGCTTAGGACCGTTTCATACATAGTCCAAGGCCTTTTTCTTGTTACGCTTACCGCTTCCCTATCTATGGCGCAAATTGTACCGATAGGTCAGGCCAGCTATAGCACAAGTCTTTCTCCTGGTCAGCAGGGACCGAGTCTTGCCGATGGGCAACCGGCTGTTCCATTGCTATCTGATGTCTTCGACCAGCGCGTGCAGAGCAGTAACTTCTGGAGCAGCATCAAGTATCCTTTTTTTGGTGATAAGCACTCCGCTCCTCTTTACGCTCATCCGCTTGCAATGAAAGCTGAGGCAAACGGACTTCAAATGGGCTACACCGCTGAGGCTATTGTAAGCGGCAGACAGTATTCTTTCCCACGTGCCAATCATCTTACTGTTGGAGTTCAGGGTCTTAATACACCTGAAACTACTACCCGCCATTATGGAGACTGGACTGTAACCGCCGAATGGAAAAGCAACGATCGCGAAATGCTTGCAACCCTCGGCCACGGTCTCCCCTTTGTCTACTTTGAGATTACTGGCGGTGATGCAACCATCACCCCAAACCAAACGCATTCTGTTTGGCATCACGAAGGTGAGGTCATCGGCATTACCATTGGTGGCGAACATTACGGCATATTTGCGCCATCCGGCTCTGAATGGACCACGGGCTCTCAATTTACATCATCGCTAAACGGGGAAACTTTTCTCTCGGTCGCGATACTACCAGACAACGAGCCCGAAACGCTTGAATTTTTTCGGGAACGCGCCTATGCTTTTGTAACTGACACGCATGTCGAATGGCAGTATGATGAAGCAAGCGCGATGCTTAGCAGTACTTACACCATTGAAACGACGCTTCGCGATAATTCTGAAGGAAATTTGAATGAGACCTTAACAGCACTTTATAGGCATCAGTGGCTTAATGTGGATGATCCTCTTACAAGCTATTCCTACAATTCACCTCGCGGAGAAATGAAGCTGATGGCCGGCAATACGTTTAGCACCGAAAGGCATTTCTCAGGGATTTTGCCATCCATGCCCGATGTGGGTGATTATAGCCGTTCGCAGCTATTGGCATACGTACAGCAGGCGGCCGCTGGGAATCTCGGCCCCGGCCCAACTTATCAAAATGGAAAAGATATGGCACGCTTCGCCCATCTTATTCATATTGCTGATCAGCTTGGTGATGCAGCAGCCGGACCCAAGCAACAGCTCATGACCAAGCTTAAAAATCGTCTGCAAAACTGGTTTACCGCAGGTGGCAATCAAGAATATGTGTATGACGACAACTGGGATGTGTTTACCGGCTATCCGTCTGATCATGGCGCAAGTACGCAGATCAACGATCATCATTTTCATCACGCATACGCCATTATGAGTGCAGCAACCATTGCGCGATTCGATCCGGAGTGGGCTGCTCAGGAAAACTGGGGCGGAATTGTAAACATGCTTATTCGGGATGCCAACGGCTGGGACCGTGAAGACGATATGTTTCCGTTTTTGCGCTCTTTTGATGTTTATGCGGGTCATTCCTGGGCGGCCGGTCACGGAGCCTTTGCCGAAGGAAATAATCAGGAGTCGAGCTCCGAGGCTATGAATTTCGCTTCTGCAACAGTTCTTTGGGGTGAAATTACCGGTCAGCCGGAAATCCGCGATCTTGGTATCTACCTGTATACCACCGAGGCCTCGGCAATTGATCAATATTGGTTTGATGTGGATGAAGAGGTTTTCCCGCCTTCCTATACCTACAACGCGCTTGGCATAGTTTGGGGAAATAACGGCAACCACACAACCTGGTTTGGACAGAATCCTGCTTTTATTCACGGTATAAACATACTGCCGGTACATACCGGATCTTTCTATCTGGCCCGTAACCCCGATTATATCATTTTAAATTATGAAGCTACGGTGGCGGCAAGCGGTGGTGAACTTTCTACCTGGAAAGATATTTTCTGGAAATATCTTGCTATGGCCGATGCAGAACTTGCCCTCAGCAAGCTTGAAGCCGAACCAAATTACAACCGCTTCGACGGCAATTCCCGTGCACATACCCTTCACTGGATTCACAACCAAAAAAGGCTTGGACGCGCGGATTTTTCCGTTTCGGCCGATATTCCCACCTATTCTGTTTTTGCAAACGCCAATAACGAGCGTAGCTACGTGGCATATAATGCCGGTAATTCTCCACGAATGGTAAATTTTTCTGATGGTTTTTCCATGGAAGTTGGTCCGCGGGAGCTAAAAACAGAGTTAGCCGACGCGGCTACCCAAATTGTGCTCCCCATCCATTTTGATAATGAGAATATAGACTGGGATAATGCATTCCTTAACTTTGATGGTGGTGTAAGTACGGTTGTGGCAAATCCTGATCAAAGCGGCGAAAATCAGACCGAAAGAGTAGCCCGCATGGTAAAAAATGAAGGTCAGCCCTGGGGTGGAAGCCTGCTGCCGCTGTCGGAAGACATCAATATTTCCGAGCCAATCACTATTAAGGTCTGGGCACCTCGAGAAGCCACTTCCCTGCTATTCAAAATTGAAAACTCGGATAATCCCGACCTTAATTATGAAACAGAGCAAACTATTCCCGTAAGCGGCGAGTGGGTTGAGCTAACGTACGACCTCTCCGGCGCCAATCCTGATTTCAGCTACGACAGCATCGTGCTCATTTTCGACCTTGGAACCGAAGGCGACGGTAGCGCCGACTTCACCTGGTATTTCGATCAGATAGAATACCTGAATGCCACAAGTACAGGCGAGGAAAACGAAGTCCCGACTACGGTTGTGCTGGACCAAAACTACCCTAACCCGTTTAATCCTGCTACCCGAATTAACTACACCCTTCCCGAAGCTATGGAAGTTACGCTTGAAGTCTATAATATGACGGGACAGCGAGTGGCAACTCTTGTTAGCGGGCGACAAAACGCGGGTCAGCATACCGCAACTTTTGATGCCAGCCGATTAGCAAGCGGCGTATATCTGTATCGCTTACGAGCCGGAAGTTTTGTTGAAACCAGAAAAATGCTGTTAGTAAAATAATTGCTTGAGAACATAGAATAGAATAGAATAGCATTCTATTTTGAAAACAGAATCCCTGAATCCGCTACATACGGATTCAGGGATTTTTTTATTTGTGTACGCTACGGTTCAATTGCATTACAGATTATGTGCTTCACGGAAAATGATTATCTCATATAGCCAGCTATAATTCACCGTATACCTCCAATACTATTCTCATCAATGCGCTTTACTTTTTCTGAACTATACAGATATATGAGAGCATCCTCATCAACTGACATACTTGTTGATGAGCCGACCCACCTGGTTCGGCCAAAGGATATATTCAGATCCTTGGCTTTGAGTTCATCAAGTATTTGATCAACATTCATATAGTCATCCATGCGCCAACTCACGATAATTAGTGCCCAACCGCGCTCTCTTACTTGCTCAAATAATTTCTCTTTGGTGGTTTGCTCCACTACGTATGTTGGCCCAATGGGTACTTGAACACTAACAGTACAGGAAACAACAGCCGGAAGACAAAGTGTGCCAACTACAAGCATAGCAATAACCGAATGAGCTCTGATAAGCCTCATTTTCACAATTTTAGTATTTTCACGAATTCGCCGGATCATAAAATTTGATTAATATCTGCTTCCACTATTGGTTATTTATGAGTGTAGCCCGAATAATCTCCTTCAAAAATACACGGCAACACTTAACCGTACTATAGTGCCTGCTAATCGCAGCGTTTGTTGTTTTTGACTTCTTTCATGCACATCCTGCTGCTGTGCTGTCTGTCGGGTTATGGCATATCTTGCATTCATCTGGTATTCGGCAGACAAGCTGAGCGACTGTGCTACCCGCCATTCTACACCTGTTAGAGCGCCAAAACCTATTTCTAACTGACGTGTACTTTCACTCATCTTTTCAGCAGTATCATCAACTATTTCCTCAGAACGATCAAATCCAAAACCTAATCTGGGTCCGTAACCGAGATAGAATGCTACACTATTTTTTGCTGGATTATAATGGATTCGGTCTGCATACAACCGCATATAAAAATCATATTCGCTGATATCCGGGATATCAGTGTCGAATATTTCTGTACTCCCGAAATTCAGGCCGGATTCAAACGAAACGCCAAGTCGATTTGCCTGAGTTTCGGAAGCATCCCATTTAAAGGAAACCAAGCTTCCGTTCAGGTTTCCAACCACAAAATTTGGTCCGAACCTGAATTCCAGTGCGCTGCTTCTATCCTTATCACCATTTAATTGCGTGCCCGTAAAAGCGTTCACGCTAATTGATGGCGTTAGGGTGAGTATTGGCAACAGAAATAACAAACGATATAAATATTTCAGATTATCCATTCTAATTCAAGCCCGATTAGAAGTACACCGAAAGCCTGATTCGCGCGCCGGTTCCTTCAAGCGTTGTATTAATGATTGTATCGTCTTGGTCTTCCTCAATTATCTGTTCATTAAAACGGATTCGGTCTCTTCGGAAACTTGAAGTTCTGTAATCCGCTATTATGCGGAGTGCATATTCTCCCGAAAAGCTGATTTGCGGAGTTACAAACCACTCAATCCCTAAGCCAGCGCTTCCTCCAATTCCAAAATTATTGTTCTGAGTTACTGCTCTAAGCTCTTCACTATTTTGTAATTCATCATCAGCAAATCGTTCATCTAAATGTTTTCTAACTCTATTGTAATAGCCAAATTGAATAAGCGGACCTACAGCCGTGTATAAAAATAATCGCTGATTGATGTGATAATACCTCAAAAAGTCGAATTCTGCGGCCGTATTTACTCTAAACGTAATCTGTTCAGTTGTTCTAAAGATAGATAAGGGGTTTGTTGATGTCGTCGAAAAATCATTTCTCTCCCATTTGTCATAGTCTGCAAACACATTCAGGTTTAGCCGGTAGCCACGGGTTTCACTTTTCATCCACTTATAAGAGAAGACGGCATTATCAACGGATGTAAGCGTCAGGTTCGAGCCAACCCCAAATTGAAGCGCGCGTCGGTTTTCCGGGGAAATTGAGTCGGGGTTGTTATCTGCTGAGACTCCTGCTGCCAAAGAGTAAACCGGTATAAAAACTATCAGCATGAAAGACAGGCAATATTTTATCATGACAGATAACAGCAGGTAGTAAGGTATAATATTCATCTATTCTTTATTCGCATTTTAGGTTTCTTAAAAAGGCCTTCAAATATCAACAAGTTCTGGTCTTTCCTAAATACATTTTACGTTGGACGAGAATATTCTAACTGAATACGCACAATTAACCCGTTCTTGGATATTAGCCGTCTATTCGTAGCAATAATACACTATCATATTGTATATTATAGACTTATATATTTTATATGAATCGTTAAATCTTCTATAACTTGCTTACTCTCAATTTTCGAGTTAGCCTTTTTAACCTTTCTATACCTTCTTTGTTTCGAGGTAAATCAATGCTTGACTCATATTTAATGATTGGCAAATTAAATGGGTATTACCATTGATTACAAATGGTAAGCTTTAAGCGCAATAATTTTAACAAAATGACTCTATACTACTCATTATTCAAGTGCGTTTTGCTGTAGTGAGTCACAAAAAACGAATTACTCATACCATACATATCTTAACCTAAATGTTATAATAATGAAAGTATTTAATATTTCAACTTACGTATTTATAATCACCCTTTTGTCTACAGCACTACTTTTCAACTGCACTGCAAATGCCGATTCACGGTCTGGAGAGTACACATCATCTCCTGCAACACCAATTACCTTAGAGCGCATTGAAACGGCACAGCAGCAATGGATTCAAGCCCTGGTAAGCATTGGAACGGCACATGCAAATAATGAAGATGCCGCGGCCCGTGCTACTGAGGTTTTGAACAATTACTATGATTTCGAAAATGGTGTTGTTCTGTTTAAGCCTACTCTTACATTTGGTGAGCAGACATTTCGCCCTACTTTCGAAGGTGCACATGCATACTTTGTAGGCGGCAACTCAGACTTCCCGAATGATAATGGTTTTGCTTTGCGTCCATATGTAAATGGATCTTTAGATTCCTTAAATGCTTTTATTCACGGTGATGTTGCTATAGCGCAAAGCAATATCACTCTTGAAGCATATGATGGCAGCACTGTTACCGTAAACAAGACTTTCGGTTATCGTCAGGATGAGAATGGCAATCTTCGTATTGTAACTCACCACTCATCTCTGCCCTTTGCTCCCTGAGGGATTGGATAGTAGACGCCGATATTCTAAAAAAGCTATATTTGAAATGAATTCTTCCGACAACCGGATTAATTAAAAGTTTTGATTTAATCCTTTTGTCACTTCAACTTTATTAGCTTTTACCCGGGTTTATTTAAAAGCGGTGGACCAAATCTGGTTCACCGCTTTTTGTACTCTTATAAATAATTAAGTCTGTAATGTTTCACGTGAAACATTACAGACTATCTTGGTACTTTTAAATTTTACGCAAAAGTTCGCGGATTAATTCAACCCGCTTTTCAACCAGATCTGGAGGGTACATGACCTTTACTTTGCTATGAAAAGTAAAAAGCCACTCATTGATATAATCAAGATTGTCAAATGAGAATTCAACTTCTGCGAAAGTGCCATCTTTAGAAGCACGCTCTTTTTCTATGATAGCAGGTAAAGAGGACTTAAAGCGACTAAGAATATCTGTATCAACTCTCAATACAATAGGTATACTATTTTCAGAGGTACGGAATAATAGTGTTTTCTCGGTAGGTATTTTTTTTACCGAAAATGATTTGGTACAAATTTCTACCGCAGACATTCTGTCTAATCGAAAACTACGCAATTGCTTGCGATCAAGACAATAGCTTACAAGAGTCCAATGATCTGTAAAATAGACTAGTAAATAAGGCCTTACTCGTCTGGCACTCTCTTTATCGGAAATAAGTGAACGGTATTTAAATTCGAGTTCATGTGCATTTGCAATTGCATTGGCAATAGTAAACCAATCTCCACCCTTTCTCTTTTCTATTGCATATCGTTTATATGGGTCCACAATAGTTTTTGATGCAAGTGAATCCATAAACAACTTCAGCTCATCGGTAGGGAGTATACTATTGATTTTATATTGTACGGCTTTTGCATCGTTTACAAGTGTAGCATCAACCTGAGATTCGACAAATGAAAGCCCGATAAGTATTGTTGAAATTTCTTTTGGAGTAAACATTATTGGTGGAATAGAAAACCCTTTCATCATCCCATACCCGTTTGCTTTGTCGTATGTAACCGGCAGATTTAATTCAGAGAATGTTTTCAGATCTCTGAATATAGTTCTCCGGCTTACACCAAAATGGTTGGCCATATCATCCACATTCCAATTCTGGTTGCTTTGTAACAACACAAGCAGGTTCAAACGTCTTTCAGTAGAATTCATAAATGTGTTAAATAAGGATGATTAATTTTTCACGCTGTACATAGTAATTGCAGAATTCATTGAATCAAGATGATTAAAGCACCTTAAATGATAGTCGTAGAAGGCTTTACAAAACCACTCTTTTGCCCGTCTTCTTCCTTAAAGCAAAAATAAAATCCTCGACCCCGAACCGTCGGGGACTCCGGTTTTATTTTTGATCC
>JAIULZ010000169.1 GCA_022565805.1 Balneolales bacterium | reverse complement strand
TACCAGTAACCTCATAAAAATATTTATAATTTTTTGAACTGTAAATTTCGGTAGTTCCAGCACAAATTAAAGATGCCGTCATTCGCTTATATGCAAATGACGGCATCGGTGAATATCGCACAAGCTTTTTTTAAAAATCGTTTAGCGTGCTTGCTCGATAGCACGCATACGGGCTGCTTCGAACTCGTCGCCGGGTGTCCAGCTCTGCATTTCGTCGTCGTTAATAATCCGGTAGCCCACATTAAAAAGTAGACGCATGTCTTCTTCAGCTCCTTCAAAAGTAATTACATTTTCGGGCCTGTCGTGAACAGTGTGATAAATTTTGCGGAGTAGTGGCACAACTACATCCATATGGAAATCTTCACTTTCGTGATACTCAACGCCGGGATTGGGGTAGAGCGCAGGAATGCCGACACGGGCAAAAGAAAAATGATCGGACCGGTAGTAAAATCCTTGCCCCGGGTCTTGATCCGGCACAACGATACGGCCTTTTCTTGCAGCTTCTTCAACCATGATGTCATCCATCGAAGTGCGGCCTTTTCCTACCACAACAACATCTTTGGTGCGGCCAAAACCGTTAATCATATCAATATTGATATTTGCCGAAATCTTGCCAACAGGTACGGGCGAGTTATTTGCAAAATAGCGAGATCCCAGCAACCCGGATTCTTCACCGCCAACTGCTGCAAACATAACGCTTCTGCGTAAATGGGGCTGTACATGGGCATAGGCTCTTGCCATTTCTATCATGGCAGATGTGCCGCTTGCGTTATCCATAGCGCCGTTGTATACAGAGTCTCCGTCTACGGCATTCCCGATGCCGAGGTGATCATGATGTGCCGAAAAAACTACGTACTCATCGCGTAGTCTGCGATCGGTTCCCGGGAGCATACCCACTACGTTTTTGAGCTCAAGCTGCGAGTAGGTTGCGCTCAGGTCTATATCAAGACGCACTCCATCCAGAACTACGGGCTCAAAATCCGGACTTTCTGCATCGTCGAGCAGCTGATCTATGTCTAGTCCGGCGCTTGTAAATAGGGCTGCGCTTGCGGGGTAAGTTAGCCATGCGTTAAGCTCGGTATCCGACTCGCCCATTTCATCAGCAAGTGCGAATCGCTCCCGGCTCCATCCGCCGGAAACTACGTTCCACCCATAGCCGGCGGTTGGTAATGTGTGTATGATGATGGCGCCAAGTGCTCCGAGTTCCTCGGCGATTTCATATTTATAGCTCCAGCGACCGTAGTAAAGGCGGGTATTGCCGGCAAAACGATCGGGATGTGTACTAGGATCACTGTTTTTGAATACCAGTATTTTCCCGCTAACGTCCATTCCCTTGTAGTCGTCCCAGTCTTCTTCGGGTGCAATAATACCATACCCAACATAAACCAACTCGGCATCCCGGATATTTACTTCCTCCTGACCCGCAGCCGGCCATGCCATCATATCCGTGAAGTAGTTAAATTGATGAATCGTACGATTATTTTGTGTTATGCGCATTACCGAGCCCGGCGCAGTTTGCTGACCCACAACCGGAACATTCTGAACAAATGAACCGTCGGGCATGGCGCCCACAAGGCCAATTTCTTCATATTGGCGGATAATGTAGTCTACGGTCATTTGCTCGCCAACAGTACCCGGTGCACGACCCATGGTAGAATCGTGCGCCAACGCATCAACATGTTTCCAGATGCCTTCTTCGGTGATGAGATTTTTGGCGCCTTCCAGATCCGGCTGCGGCTGACTACAGCCCCACATTGAAACGGATAAAAAAATAAAGGATCCAATAAGTAAAGTTATTCTTTGCATAAGTTTGAGTAAAGGTGAGAATTGTCTCCGGATTCAGATTATCGTAAAAGCTTTTAGTTTACTTTTAAGCTTTAAACGGCAGGTGTTTTATGTATTACGCTAATGTAGTCTTTAAAAATAGATGAGGTTCTAATATAAGGCTTTTGAAAAATGGAGGCCTCTGCTACAATAAAGCGAAAGACCGATGCTCAAGAAATCCGAAAGAAAGATTAATTGAGTAAGTCATTATGTTTGAAAAATCGAAGCAGAAAAAGCTCTTCGGAAATACTAAGTATATAAATATAGGTGTGCTTAAATACGGCTTGCAATAAGCATTTCAACATCCCGATAGGGGATATCAAAGAAACGCGATAACGACTTTTTAGTGAGATTTTTCTTATAAACGTAGGTTCCGCTTCGAAGGCTGTGATTCGACCACAGCGCCCGATTAAAGCCGCCTTCATCCCCAACTTCCAGAAGAAACGGAACTATAACGTTGTTTAGGGCATATGTAGATGTGCGGGCAACGCCGGCTGGTATATTGGGCACGCAATAGTGAATTACATCGTGCTGTACAAAAACCGGATTGGTGTGCCGGGTGGGTCTGCTGGTAGCGATACAGCCGCCCTGGTCGATAACTGTATCTACGATTACGCTGCCGGGTTTCATGGTTTCTACCATTTGTTCGGTAATCCAGCAGGGGGCACGGTGCCCCTCTACCATGGCAGCTCCAATAAGAACATCTGCGGCTTTGGCAGCCGTGCTAAGATATTGCTGATTAGCCATGGTAGTAATAATACGTCGGTTGAGAGAATTCTCCAGATGGCGAAGCCGACTAAGGTCGTTATCCATCACAAAAACCTGTGCACCGTAGCCCAAGGCGGTTCTTGCTGCATATTCTGCGATAATTCCAGCGCCCAAAATTACAACCGTTGCGGGTGGTATCCCCGAAATACCGCCCAGCATAATTCCGTGCCCTTTGGAGTAGCTTTCCAGATAGTGCGCCGCAATCTGCATAGACATCGAGCCCGTAATTTCGTGCATCATTCGCACAATGGGATGAGAACCATCTGTGAGTGAGATAAACTCAAAGCCAATGCCGGTGATTCCCTTGCGAATAAGGGTTTCAAAATAGGTTTTATCTGCGTTGCCCAGGTGTATGGCAGAAAGCAAAATCTGGCCCTGCTCCATAAAGTCCAGCTCTTCGGGTACCGGCGGCGCCACCTTTACAATACACTCACTCTTGCTAAAAACTTCCTTAGCAGAGTCGCACATAATTACCCCGGCTTCGCTATATTGATTATCGGCAAATCGAGCGCCGGCTCCTGCCTTACGCTCCATAAATACCTCATGACCGTTGGCAACCAGAACCGAAGCTCCCCCGGGGGTAAGGCAAAGCCGGTGCTCGTCATTAGCACGCTCCATAGGAAAACCTATTCGCAGGCTAATGCCACCGTCTTCTTTTTTGAGCGTTTTTTCCAGCGTTTCAAGACCAAGTTTGCGTGTAAACTCAGCCGGATTCAAAATTTCCATCGAAATTACGCTATATTTATCAGTTCCAATAAACGAATCTGCAGCAGAATTGCCGCAGGACCCAATATCTGGCTTAGATTATATTTATTTACTCAATCCATCAGTCCTGAAGTGTATTGTCAGGAATTCGCCAATAAACCAAAATAACCGAATTCCCGCTCATAACAAAAACGCAAGACGAATTGTAGATAAAGAAGGCTTCGCAAAACCGTTTATTCATACGTTTTCTGCCTCGCCTTAATAAAAGGTTACAGAACCCGAAGTCTCAAATAACAGATTCTTGTTCTACTCCAACTCTTTGCAGTAAGCGGCTCTTACGATTGCGTTTCTTCAAAACCAGTCAAACAAATCAACGGATATCTGACACCTGTTACCTGATACCTGTCATATAAACTCTTTTACCCAAAAAATGTCCCTTAAACCCAAAAAAAGTCTTGGTCAGCATTTTCTTAGAGATGAGAATATTTTACGAAATATAGTACGGGAAGTCGATGCCCGGCCCGGCGACCGTGTAGTTGAGATCGGTCCGGGAGAAGGCGCCCTTACATCATGGCTTGTGAAATCCTGCGAAGATGTTGTTGCAGTAGAGGTAGATCAGCGTGCGGTTGCCATTCTGGGAGAACAATTTCCGGACCTCGATGTACGCCATGCCGATATCCTGAAAACCCCGTGGAGCGATGTGCTTAAAGCCGACGGGGCGAATGTGATAGCAGGCAATATACCATATTATATTACGAGCCCTATTCTGTTTAAAGCAATGGATGCCGGTCCGCTTTTTCGCAAAGCTGTTTTTTTGATGCAAAAAGAAGTTGCTGAGCGCCTTGTGGCGCAGCCGGGAACCAAAGCCTACGGCATACTTAGCGTACAGGCACAATTACTGGGACGAGTAGAATACTGTTTTACGGTTTCAAGACACGTTTTTTTTCCAAAACCTAAGGTAGAGTCGGCCGTAATTTCTTTTTATCCGCGAAATGAGCCCTTAGCTGTTTCTCTGGAAGATCTTAAGCTTGTGGTAAGAACAGCGTTTAATCAGAGGCGGAAAATGCTTTCAAACAGCTTGAAAACACTCATTCAGGAAAGGGATGCAGACACCATGGTCGGCGCATTCGACTGGTCGCTAAGACCCGAGCAGCTAAAGCCGGAGGAGTTTGTAAAGCTAACGCAAATTCTGCGTCCCTGAAATGGATTTTGCTTAATACTGGTTACTGAAAATGTTTAGTGCAAAGGAGTTTTAACTAGACTTGCATGAACATAGAAAAGCAAACAAAAGTCTCTTCTAAAGAAATACTTCCTGTACGAGTATCTGAACTAATGGTTTTTTGTGATGAAGAATTGCCGTTTTTCTGTTTCTAGCCCGTTTTTAATCTTTGGCCGAATTATTCTGGTATGCATTCTCTTTGCCGCAGTTCCTGCTTTCGCGGCCGGGTATAAAAACCCCGAAAATAAAGCGAGTAGCAGATCAACTATTGAAATGAACGCTGGTGTATATGATAAAATCCGTGCCTTTGCCGATCTTCAAAACCGGTTGCTTCGTGAACATATTTATGTGCATACAGATCGGGAGGCCTATTTTACGGGCGACAGAATATGGTTTTCGGCTTATGTAAGGTCGGGGCCATACATGAATCCATCGCAGGTTAGCAGGGTTTTGTATGCAGAGTTGTATAGCCCGGATGGAGATTTGGTAGACCGGACGCTCGTGAGAATAGAGCAGGGCAGAGCTTCGGGTACCTTATTCCTAAATAATGATGAGGGAGAAACAGTTCACGGTACCTACAGTTTGGTTGCCTACACTTTATGGTCGTATAATTTTGGTGAAAGTTTTGTATTTACAAAGCTAATTGATGTATATGATGAAGCCGCCTGGCCGCTTAAGCCTGCCGAAAGCATTGCCGACAGAAGTTTGCAGGCTATTTCTGTGTATCCAGAAAGCGCAGCTCTTGTGCCGGGGTTTAATCAGCGAGTGGCTTTTCAAGGCAAGAATGATGAAGGCTATCCGGCTCTCATAGATTATGCCCGGCTAACAGACCGCTTTGGTAATGTGCTTATAGATTCTATTTCGTCGGATGCAAACGGACGCGGATATTTCGAGTTTATACCCGAGGCTTATGGCTTGTACAGGCTGGAGTCAGGAAATATACGGGTTAGGCTTCAGGAGGCTGAACCGGATTTTTTTGCGCTACGATTAGATAAAAACGAGGCAAATCAGATTTCGCTTAGTTTGCTTGCAGGAGAAGAGATTACCGAAGCCCCCGTTTTATTTGCGCATAATCGCGGCAGAGTAGTGTACACTGGAAATATGGTGCGGCAAGACGACAGATGGACTATTTGGGTTTCTCCGGATGTGGTCGGAGCCGGTTTTGTGCACTTTACGGCCGTGAGTAAAGACGGTCGTCTGCTGGCCGAAAGAAGCCATATCATACCGCTCGAAGTACAGCGAAACAGCCCTCAACTTTCCATAGAAAGCGATAAACAGCTTTATGGAAATCGCGAACGGGTAGCTCTAAATCTCCGGTTGACCAACGGCGAAGGTCAGCCTGTTTCCGGAAGCGCAAGCATAAGCGTTTACGACGCGGATATGCTGCAAAGTACACGAAACTACCCCGAAATAAGAAGTAGTCTAACCTATGCACCGGAATGGGAGCTTTCGCCTTTCTACACGCTGGACTCCGGCGCGCTGCATTTCAATTCTGAGGAAAATCTGAGAGACCAATTTCTGCTTGGTATGATGCATCCTAACACCGCTTATGGCTTTTTTTATGATCCCATACGGGTAGTTCAATTCGCTCCGGAGCAGGGAATGTGGCTGAGCGGAACGGCGCGCACTGGCTTGAGGGGGCGTCCGGCTGATGGAGCAGTCATCTTTTTCTCGCTGGATGATGAAGAAACGGGCAGCTATATTGCCGAAACAGATGCAGAAGGCTTTTTCGAAATGCCGCATGCCGACTTTATGGGCAGGCGTTTGCTTAAAATTCGCGCTAATGATAGTCAGGGCCGGGATAATATTCGTCTTCGTCTGAATGATCAGTTTGCGTTTTTACCTAATTTGGGAAAAGCCACCCCACAGTACATAACAGACGATGCAGAGCTGGAAAGATATTATGAGCAAGCAAGCAGAGCCGATCGTGGCGTTGAATTCGAATCGGGTGATCATCAAAATGATAAAAATCCGGCCCGGCTTATTGAAGCCGAAAGAGCCGGTATGGCGGCCGCAGAGGTAGAAATACAGCGAGATATAGCCATGTTTGTAGATCTCGAGCAGGTTACCGTTACTGCAACTCGGGAAGAAATAGAGGAAATGCGTATACGTTTCGCACAGGGAGATTTGCCGGTTTCCGGTGGAATTATACGCTTTGATGAAAACCCCGACCTGAGAGTCGGAAATATATTCGCTGCTGTAGCCCGATTGCCCGGTGTTCGGGTATCGGGAAATCAGGTATTAATAGATACGCGCTTTCCGGGTTTTCGGGAACAAACTCTGCCGCCACTTTTGCTGGTTGATGGGATTCCGGCCGATATCGGATCCCTTGAAAATATTAATCCGGACGACATTCACAGCATTGCGGTACTTAGAAGGCCGGAAGAATTAGCGCGATTTGGCGTACGTGGTGGCAGCGGTGCTCTGTCGGTTCGAACCCGTTCGGGCAACGCATTTTCTGATGCTAACGCTAACATTACCGAGGTAATGATACAAGGCTTCGAGGAAAAAGTGCCGTTTTTTGCTCCCAGATATGCTGGGTTAATTTCTGAGAGCGATAGGGTTGATACGCGCATCACCCTGCATTGGGCCCCCGAACTTTCGATCCCGCAATCTGGCGAAGGCCTGGAAGTTGTTTTCTGGACAGGCGATATTCCCTCAGACTATATTGTAGTTGTAGAAGGAATCAGTTCCGACGGGCTTCCTTTTCGCGGAGAATATATGATAAGGATAGAGTGATGCAAGATTTCCGGAAGGTTTTCCAACTCTTTTTTGTAATCCGAAATATCTGGCAGAGTAATCCCGAAATAGTCGGGAAATATATTTGATCCCGCTCCGAAAAGTCAAATTTGAATCACGTGGACACGAAGACTCGAAGTTTTACGAAGGTAGGCAACTGTTTTTATGATACAAAATTTTGCGCTTATAGACATAAATTCCGAATTAGAGATTAATCGGAGTAGTCTCAATTTTTTTGTATTCAAACTTGGTAGTTAGAATTTCAGGATCAGCAAAAGTGATTTTAACCCTTAAATTTGGTAGTCTATAATTTAGTTATAGGTGACACAATCATGTGAGATTATCACTTTGATGTGTTTAGAACGTTGCCCTCGGCCTATTTTCTGCTTTCAAAAACATCTCGGCTCGTTTTTATTTAAATCCATTCCTCACGGACGGGCTTCGCTGCGGCCTTCCACCCCGGGCTACTGATATGTCGCTGTGTTGCGGCTGGGTTTTGGTGTAATTTTTCAGTTTCCATTTAGTACTTTTTGTCAGCCGCCTTCATTCCCAAAAATCGTAGTTTATAATTTGAGACCCCATCTGGCCTTGCGAGAAAATGGCGTTAAGAATCGCAGCGAAATGAAGCGTTAGTAAAAGTCCAGCGAATTTGCACTACGCGCTCCAACCTCCCCCAGCCTGCCCCGACCATTCGGGGACCATTCGGAGGATTAACGCTAATTCAATGTATTAACTGCTGGCAAGAAAGGTCTTTACATTGGCGTTTTCTTTTGCTTATTGGTCTTTATCCGTTCTGGAAAAATTCACCATTCAAAATTGGGAGCGAAACGACACTTAATAATGGCTGATGTTGAACTGCGACAGTTGAGTAATTTTAGATTATCTTAGTCCGGTTTTAACTTAACTTCCGCAAAAAGACCGTGTAGTGGCTACAAATCAACTTATTTAA
>JAIULZ010000168.1 GCA_022565805.1 Balneolales bacterium | reverse complement strand
GTGCAGCAACACTTTGTATGGATGGGAAAATTGCTTAACCGGACACTAGTGATACCGCCTAATAAAACCAACTATCTAAGGTGAAGTGGGGCATGGATTTTCTCATACCCGCTCTCGAGAGTGTTAATTAATGTGTACTATCGCCACAGCTCTCCCTACTCTATCAATGTCTTCATATTTCTTGATTTTGAACTGCGAAAAATGTCACTATCATAAAGTTATGAACAAGCAGGTATCTAAGGAATCCCCCAGCATTAATGCAGAAAATGTAGCAGGCTTGCCGCGCAGACTGCTGGCTTATGTGCTGGATTGCGTCATCCTGTTTTTGGCGCTTCTGCTACTTCACGCCATTATGTATTTCTTGGGATTGAATCCTGTTGTCTCGGGCAGACTAAGTGCCGTTGGTTTTCAGTTTTATATGTGGGTTTTTATTTCGGCTACGCTACCAGCCGTTGGGTATTTTTACTACTTTTTTAAGAAAGAGCAAACACCTGCAATGCGGCTCACAAGGCTTCGAGTAAAATCGATTGTGGCTCCAGGAATATCGGGAAAGTCAGCATTTTTGCGCTCAATTGTGCTTTTGCTCCCATTCGAGTTAAACCATGCCATTTGGTTTTTGCTATTCCCGGGTATGCATCATCAATCCGTGGTATTCTGGCTTATAATAGCTGCGTTTTACATTATTATTTTTCTATATCTGTTGTTGCCACTGCTAAGCCCCAAAGGCCAAAGTGTACACGATTATGCTGCAGAAACAATGGTTGTGCGGATTAAAGCGGGATAAGTCCATATTCCGTTAAGTATTCCAATATCATTGGGTTTGTGGGTTCCGCTTCTTTTGCTACTTTGCCTTAGCATAGATAATCTGCTAAACGGCTTATTTTCTGAGTGGAAGCAGCTTTAAATAACTGGCAGACTTCTTCTAATATCGTACCCAAAACAAATTGTATGATTACCAAAATTGAGCATATCGGCATTGCCGTAAAAAATATGGATAATGCGGTTGCGCTTTATGAGCAGCTTCTGGGAACACCCTGCTATAAAAAAGAAGAGGTGGATTCTGAAAAAGTAATGACAGCTTTCTTCAAGACAGGTGAATCGAAAGTGGAACTGCTAAGCGCAACCGAAGAATCTTCTGTGATTGCTGGATTTATAGCAAAAAGAGGAGAAGGTATACATCATATAGCTTTTGATGTAGACAATATTGAAGCAGAAATGGAGCGACTGAAAGGCCTTGGCTATACTTTACTGCAGGAGAAGCCCAAGCGCGGTGCCGATAATAAGCTGGTGGCCTTTGTTCATCCCAAAAATTGCAACGGTGTATTGGTAGAACTTTGTCAATCGATTCCGGAAAAGATAGATTAGCCACGCATTAGTGATTTATGAAATTGCAGAAATGTACTCTTAAATCTGGCACAATCTAAGAAAGGCGCAGATGCCATCACCCAACAAAAACATAAAAGAAAACAGCTGCTATGCAGGCCCCAAAATTATTTTCATCTGATATGACGTTTTTCATAAGAATCACTTTCGGTACGATTTTGCTAAGTGGATTTTTGTTTTTGAATGCGCTGGCTCAATCTAATCGGGGAAATATTAGTGATATGCCGGAAGACCTGAGTGCCTTTATACAAAAAGGGATGCAGGATTGGGGCATACCCGGAATGTCGGTTGCCATTGTACACAACGACTCGCTGATATTTGCGGAAGGTTTTGGCGTAAAGAAACTCGGCGAAGGTGATGCGGTTGGCAGAAATACCCTTTTTGGTGTGGCTTCTACCACAAAAGCATTTACAGCCACGGCCATAGCAATGCTGGTAGATGAAGGTCTTGTTTCATGGGATGACCCCATTCAAAAACACCTTCCCGACTTTAAGCTGTACGACTCTTACGTATCGGAGAATATTACCATTCGCGACGCGCTTACGCATAGAAGCGGTCTCGGCAGAATGACGGGAAACCGAATACAATACATGCCAAATCGAGAAAGGTCGGAGCTTGTGTACCGAATGAGATATATGGAACCGGAAGCGCCGTTTCGCTCGGGCTATGTTTACAGCAATATGATGTACATGGTTGCGGGTGAGGTTGTGCAGGCCGTAAGTGGATTAAGCTGGGACGATTTTGTGATGTCCCGTATTTTTGAGCCACTTGGCATGCAAAACAGCAATACTACTATCACGGGATTGTCGGAACGAAGCGATGCCGCATGGCCGCATCAGGAAATTGAGGGCGAAATTGTGCCCATACCCCGTCGCAATTTTGATAATGTAGGCGCTTCGGCATCTATAAATTCAAGCGCGTACGAAATGAGCCGCTGGATGCGGTTTCATTTGGGTGAAGCCGGTGTTTTTGAGGGCGAACGCTTGGTATCGCGCGGAAGCATGGCCGAGTTGTACAGAGAAGTAACCCAGCTGCCGTCATCCGACCGATTGGCGAACCCTTCGGGCTATGCGCTTGGCTGGACGGTAAGTACCTGGAATGGGCGAACAATTTACCGGCACGGCGGGGCAACCGACGGCATGAATACCAATCTTATTCTCATTCCGGAAGAGAATGTCGGAATCTTTATCACTACAAATACTTTTAACTGGTTCATGACGGCGCTGGGGCATACCCTTAAAGACTTCTACACCGGAATTAGTGAGCAGCAAAACTGGCATGATCGTACGCTTCAACGGTTTAATGACAGGAAGCAGCAGGTTCTTGCTATTCGTGAAAGTCTGCATGCTGGCAGAGCAGAGTACACAGAGCCAAGCCAAAATATTACAGCATATACAGGTACGTTTCATGATCCTCTCTATGATGAAGTTGAGGTAGTGCTTGGAGAAAAAGGCCTGGAGCTTCATTTTTGGGGTGATGAAACACAAATCGCTGACCTTAAGCATTGGCATTACGACACCTTTCGCGCCGTTTGGCGAAACCCGGCACAGCGTGAAAAATTTGTATGGTTTCAACTGGGTGAAGACGGCCAACCGGATTTGCTTAATGTGCGTTTCGCACTGAGACCCATGCTTTTACAGGTTGGTGCATACCCTACGAATTATTACAGAATAGTTGGGTATAAGCGTTTGAAGTAAAGATATTGTAGCACATCAGCATTCATACACGCTCGGTCTATTGGCCATTTTGTATAATCAGACACAATGTGTTTGAGCAAAAAAATCTTTGCTGTTTTCAGTTGTAAATTAGTTTGATTCTATATTTTAATTTAAGTTAATTAATCAATGTATGGATATGGGTCACTATACGATTATTAACGCGCAGTTAATGTGTAGCTAATTTGTGTGTTTTTTTCTGCTGTGGTTCATGTTAATTGCTTTGAATTGATCGCTGCAACCGAAATATGCAATGATGTTAAGACCATGTATTTCGGAATATTTTTTTGTAAGGTTTTTCATTTAATCATCTACTAAGAGTAAAATAGAGTTTGCCCGTTAATTGTTACAACGTGAGGAGTTCTATGTGGTATAATACCAGAGGGCTTTGCAGATCCACTATTTATATCCGTCTTCTTCAATGTAATCCGGAGGCTACAGGGCTTTGGCATTGAATAGGAATAAATTTAAAGGTTGTTCAAAGCATTCTGCTTAAGAATTTGTTGGTTTTATTGATCAGTATTTTTGGATGTGGAATTAACAGCTGATAAAATTTCACCAATCGTGTTTTATAAATAAGATTTGCAAACCTGTTTCATCTCTGGTGACAGGTAAATAACAGACTGTGTAACATAGGTGTTGTAAGCCGTTTAAAATTAATAATGTTGGAATGTAATATTGCGAGCTGACTACATGAAAGCATTACTTTCATGAATAGAGCGAATCATAATGCATTTCGATTTAAATTAGTTTAGAACTTGGTGTGGTATAGAATCATAAAAAAAAGAAACATGACTGCTAAACAATGTAATATTGGATTTGCATTGTTTAGAAACCCGGAATATACCGGTGAATAAAATCTATTAATATCGCTTTGAAAAAAGGACAATTACGAAGGTCATATTTAGTATAAAGAGTGTAAGTATGTCTCAGTCTTACTTGTAAAACAGAAGGATGTTCTCAAACGGCGCAGTTGGCTCTTTGATCTTCATATCAATGAATAAAAGGAGTGCCGTTAAAGAGGAAAGGGCATGTTAACTTTCGGGATGAAGGATTAAATGCCTGCCTGTTATTTTCATTCCTTCCATTACTAAACAAACTCTTGAAAACAATGTTAGCTTCTAATTGCCATCAAACAAGCACTACGTTTAAGGTGTAACAATTAATAAATAATGGTATGAACGAGTACAGTGATCTATCTGGTGAGATAACGCGACAGCTCATTAGTTTAAAAAAAGGTGATGATCAGGCTTATGAAAAGCTATATGAGCTTGTTTATGATCATTTGCGCGCAATTGCCATGCGTGAGCTAAATAAAGAATACGGACCCATTACCCTAAATAAAACCGACCTTGTTCACGAGTCTTTTATTCGCATGATACAGCAGTCTACTATAGACTGGCAGGACAGGCGCCACTTCTTTGGAATTTCTGCTCGTGCAATGCGGCAAATACTGGTGGATTATGCAAGAAAGAAAAAAGCCGTTAAGCGAGGTGGAAATGCTGCGCATCATACTTTAAATGAAGAAGTAGTTAGCGATGGATCTGGTGATGATGAAATTATCGGAATTAGTGAAGGCCTTGAAAAACTACGACAGGTAAATGAACGTCTTGCAGAGGTAGTTGATCTACGTTTTTTTATGGGGCTGCAAATGGAAGAAATAGCTGAGGTTATGGGTAGCTCGAGAAGTACAGTTCAGCGAGATTGGCTAAAAGCACGTGCCTGGCTATATAGTTATTTGCAAGAACAAGTGAAAAATTGATTCTCTCATATACAATCAGGCAATTTATGAGTATGAATCATGCAAACATTCACGGGCTTTTGCGAAAGCCCGTATTTTTGAGATTTAAAATTCATGCTTCGGATACTCCATAAACAGTTTATTCGGCACATCTATAGAATACAATTACACCATGTTTTTTTCCAAAAATAAGGAAGCAGAGCAAATCCTGGATCAGCTTTTGGAAATGCCAGAAACAGAATGGTTCGAAAAACTGACAGAACTTGCCGAACCTAATACTCAACTCTATGCCGATGTTAAGAAAATGTTGCATCAGGTGTCTGAGTCGGGGGAATTTATGGGAGGTCAGGCCGCAGAGTATATACCGCGATTACTTGCAAATTCTCCCGAATACGCTTCACTGGAAGATGTAGAGGGCAGGATTGTTGGCCCATGGAAACTCATGCGCAAGCTGGGCGCAGGTGGCATGGGTGTGGTATTCGAGGCAAAGCGAAACGATGGCGCATTTGATAGAACTGTAGCTCTTAAATATGTACGAAGCGGCCTTGATACCGGTGAAATAAGAGAGCGATTTGCCCGTGAACAGCGCATTTTAGGTATGCTGAAACATCCTGGATTGGCACAGCTGTACGATTCCGGTATAGATGAAAACGGCACCCCCTATTTCGTTATGGAATTTGTAGATGGGAAACCGATAACGGAATGGATTAAATCGAAGCAAGTTACACTTAAGACAAAACTGCAAACTTTCCTGGATGTTTGTGAAGCCGTGCACTATGCGCATCGTAACCTGATAATACACCGCGACCTGAAACCATCGAATATTTTTATCGATCAGAGTGGGAAGGTTCGTTTGCTTGATTTTGGTATTGCTAAAATAATGGATGAGTCGCATGCCGATTATACGGTAAATGAAATGAAGTTTATGTCGGTGGCATACGCTGCGCCTGAGCAGCTTTTGTCTAAACCGGTTGGAATTGCCACCGATGTTTATAGTCTTGGCGTAATTTTATTTGAGTTGTTCACCGGAGTTGCACCTTATGTGCCGGATAAAAATAAAAGCCTTTTTGCGCTACAGGAAGAAATTTGCAATGGGTCTGTGCCACAGCCCAGCCGCTTTAAAAAAAATGGTGATCAACAAATTACAGGTGAACAGTCTGCAATTCTAAGAGGCGATCTCGATAACATCGTAATGAAAGCGATGCAGAAAGATCCGGCGGATCGCTACGATTCTGTAAAAGAGTTCGCGAATGATATTCGATACTATCTGGAAAATAAGCCCATTAAAGCACGTTCGGCAGGGATAGCTTATCGTGCGAGAAAATTTGTGAAGAGAAATTTTGCGCCTTTAGGCTTTGCTGCATTACTTATAATTAGCGCTGTTTCTGCATTGATATATCACAACAATCAGCTTCGTACTGAGCGCGCAATTGCAGAGGAACAGGCTGCAAGGGCAGTGCAGGTTTCTGGTTTTCTTATCGATATGTTTCAATCTGCCAGCCCGGCTGTAACAGGGGGCGAAACGCTTACAGCAAAAGATCTGCTTGAAGAAGGAATGCTAAAGGCCGATGCACAGCTTGCCCAACAGCCCGAACTCGCTGCAACTTTTTATATAGAAATGGGTAAAGCATGGGAAGCCATCGGAGATTATCCGAAATCACTCGAAGCATTCGAAAAGGCCCTTGAAATACGAAGAGAGTTATTAAGTCCCTACGATCCCGAGTTAGGTGAGGCTTTGCGCCATAAGGGAATGGTACGTCTTCGGTATTTACAAGGAGAAACCCCTGCTTCGGAATACATAGAAAGAGCTTTGGAAATTCATGAAAAATCACTGCTTGAATCTCCAACAAGACAACTCGCAAAAACATACTGGGCTATGGGCATGCTTAGTATGTCCCGCCAAGAATGGCTGGTTTCTGCCGATTTTTATCAAAAAGCGGCAGATGTATATGAAAGGCTCGAAGGCAGAAGATCGGTTGCCTATTTGGATGAAAGGGCCAACGTTGCTGATGCGTTGGGGTATGCAAGAGAATTCGAAAGGGCAATTGCCATATATGATGAAGTCTTGCCTTTAAAAGAGGAGCTACAGGATGAAACGAGCTCATCTTTAATTACGACCTATAATAATTTAGGCATGATGCTCGATAGGGTAGGACGCCAGGAAGAAGCGAGCCGGCTACTGGAAAAAGCCTTCGAAGGCTATAAAAGAATTTACGGTGATGATCATCT
The DNA here is from genome assembly GCA_022565805.1 of Balneolales bacterium. Lineage (GTDB taxonomy): Bacteria > Bacteroidota > Rhodothermia > Balneolales > Cyclonatronaceae > Cyclonatronum. The sequence continues at coordinate 1,147 of JAIULZ010000168.1, read as the reverse complement.
TTATGTGGGAGTTGCCTCAATTACTTTTTCGGCGAACTTGAGAAATATCGGGCTGTACGAAAAGGGCCTGGATGTTATAAATACAGGCATTAATGCTTTTCTTGAAAATGTGGCGCCAAACCATCCTTATCTGCATACAGCTTATCATAATAAAGGCCGCTTAATGGTTGAGCTGAACCGTTCGGGAGATGCCGAATTCTATTTCCGTAAGTCGATGAGACTCATGGCAGAAACAGCACCTCCGGGACACTTCTCACATGCGATACCACGCAAGACTTTGAGCGACCTTTTCTTAAGCGAAATGCGGTTAAGTGAAGCCAGAGAAATTTTAGAGGAAACTGTTGGTTTCCTCGAATTAAGCGAAAGGCCAAATCCGAGGATGGTTGCCTCAATTGATCTAAATATGGGTCGCTTATATTATTACGAAGGAAATTATGAAGCTGCAATTCCTTTAATTGAATCTGCCGTAGAAGCTATAGCAAGGATGGATGGAAGCGACCACCCGGAGGTGGCACTTGCCAATTCGTATCTTGAGCGGCTGAATGTTAATATTTGATGTTTTTGCGGGGAGTTCGTTTTTTTGAATTGTAATTTTCTGTGTTTGAACTATTCTTTTCTTGATACTAATGGCACTGAAAAAAGAATTCTCCTTTCTTCATTTATTGCCTGTCTTATCGAAGCCGTTGTAACTATTGTTAATTCCTTTGCTTTATCAGAAATGATGGGCTGGTAAAATCAATACTTATCCTGTATGAAGAACTTTGGTGATGTTCTTCCACGAATCCAATACTAGAAGGCCTTGAAAAAGCTTCTATTTTGTTCGTACTCGACGCCTGATCAAAAATAAAACCGGAGCCCCCGACGGTTTGGGGTCGAGGATTTTTTTTGATCCAAGAAAGAAGACTTGCAAAAGAGTGGTTTTGCAAAGCCTACTACTAGCATCTCATTTTTCAATTCGAGACTTAGCTTAATTTCCGCAAAAAGACCGTGTAGTGGCTACAAATCAACTTATTTAACAGGACGATCTGCTATTCAGGGATGAAATTAGACAATTGGCAGAGAGTAAAAATGACCGAGGATGGAGGGCGGGGTGAGTGGGAGAGTGGGTGAGGTGCTCATTCACTGGACGAAATTGACGGAGGACCGA
>JAIULZ010000167.1 GCA_022565805.1 Balneolales bacterium | reverse complement strand
TGCTCCGGCGTCGAATACGAACAAAATAGAAGGTTTTTCAAAGCCTTCTATTAAATAAGAAAGTTAATTTATTGACAAGAGGTCCGAGAAATGATGCCTCAACGTGTATGAGTAGATTGAGCCACCATTTCTAAAACAACGCCGCCCGAATACGATTTTAACTTCGTGGAGATCGCTATGCTATTTGGAGTAAAACTTAAAACTCAAATTGATCTACCGTAATGAAGACCTGTTGATAAATTCAATCAACTTCTTTTTTGAGAATAATGCTGGTTAAATTAGCTAAAGAAATTTCAGGCCTTTTTCTATCAGTTTTTGCTGAATATTAGTATAAGGCGGCGAAAAAAGCTCAGCGCCTGCCGGTCCCGGACCAGATTCCAAAACTGATACTCTGTTTGAGAGCTCCTCGAAGCCATAAAACCCTCTCGTGCGGCCAATTCCGCTGTTATTAATACCACCAAAGGGTAGATGAGGATGTACGAAATGACTTAGAGTATCATTGATAACCAAACCTCCTGTTGAAATACCATTTTTAATGGTATCAACAAGCTTTTTATTATTTGCAAATAAATAGGTGGCTAGAGGACGCTCTAGCTTATTTATTTGTTTAATGAGCAATTCTGGTTTATCCCACGTAATGAAAGGAAGTATAGGCCCGAAAATCTCATTTTGCATCACTTTATATTCGTAGGGGTCATCTCTAAGATAAAGCACTGTGGGGCTGAAGAATTTCGTATCCTCACTAAAATGCCCTCCACTTATAAGTCTTGCGCCCCGTGCCAAAGCATCTTCGAGTAAAGCTTTAAGGTAGTCGAAGTGTTTTTTATGAATTATTTTGCCGTAGTTTGTTTTCTTTTTTGTTGTTTCCGAATCTTCAATTTCCAGGTCTTTAATGGCACTAAACAGAGCGGCTTCAAATTCCTCAGCTATTTCATTGTGTACGCACAAGTAATCTGGTGCAATGCACGTTTGTCCACAATTGATCATTTTTCCCCACGCTATTCTGCGGGCTGCTTTTTTTATGTTGGCTGTCTTATCTACTATACATGGAGATTTACCTCCAAGTTCTAAAGTTACCGGACACAAATTCTCAGCTGCCGCCATCATTACTTTTTTACCGATAGCCGGACTTCCGGTAAAAAAGATATGATTAAAAGGTTGGTTCACAAGGTATTCTGCAGTTTCAGCTTCACCTTCAACCAATAAAACCTCATCATTTTCAAAGCAATCATCAAAAATTGTTCGCATTGCAGAGTTAATGGCTGGGGTGAACTCTGAGGGCTTTACTACCGTTCTGTTACCGCTTGCTATAGAACATGCAAGGGGACTAATGTTGAGAACAAAAGGGTAATTCCATGGCGAAAGCACCAGAACAACCCCTTTCGGTTGGTAGTCAATGTATGCTTTGCTCGTGTAATGTAGCAAAGAACGCTTCACTTTAGCAGGTTTAGACCACTTCGGCAGGTTTTTAAGAAGCAATCTTATTTCGGACAATGCTGGAATAATCTCGGTTAATTCCGCTTCTTCAGCAGGTTTGCCAAGATCCGTATTTAAGGCATCTATAATTAATAATCTATTTTTAATTATAGAATCGTGAAGTTTTTTCAGTAAATTAAGTCGATAGGGAACAAATTTTAGTTTAGAAAAAAAATCATCGTTATTAATACCTACAGACGATAAATATGATATAAGCTGGCTAGTCATAAATGGCTATATTTGAGTTTTAATTCAAACCAAAATATCATATTTTCGTATTGGTTACACCCATAAGACAATAATAAATTAATTCACACTATGAGAACTTTTACTTTAAAAGCTATCCTACTGAGCGTGATAATGTTTGGGGCTGGGTTCCTAGCGGAACTTAACGCTCAGGAGCAGGTTAGGCGCTTTAGTATTTCATTACACGGTGGCGTTTCTTTCGCAACACAAGACCTGAGAGTAAGACCCTCCGGTGGATTTGGCGCAAATGTAGAAACCCCAATCGTGTTCGGTGGTAGTCTGCAATACTCACTTACCCCTATGTGGTCTCTTGAGGGCTATGTACAATATCAGCAGTTTGAAGACGATGGGACTAATGAATTCAATAATCAAATTGTTAACTTTGAGAGCACTGTAATACATACCTCTTTAAGAAGTATAGTTCACCTGAATCAGCTTTTTGCATCTAATCGTTTATCCAATTACATAGGCCCTTATGCATTTGTTGGTGCTGGCTACAATTTTTACGATTACGAAACAAATCGTCCAGACGTTAGTAATTCAAGTGGCACAGCTTTGAATGGTGTCTTGGGTGCAGGTGTAAATATTTACCTTACAAGAACAGTAGATCTTTTTGGCCAATATGAGTTTATCGCAACAAATAACTCAGTTAGTGCCCGCTCAGGCCGTAGTGTAGCTACCTATGCCAATGTTGTTGGTGGTCTTCGTTTCCATTTCGGTCCTTCTCAGGCGAGACACATCTCTTGGAGAAGAGCACCAATGGATATCTACGAAGAAGACTACAACAGAATTATGGGTCTTGGCGATAGAATGGATGAGCTCGAAAGAAGAATGGCTGGCCAGGATAATGAAATCAAGCGCCTTGAGCAGGAAATTCTGACCAAGACACGTCAATTAGAAGGCAGAGCTACACAGCTTGAAACCCGCACAACTAATCTCGAAAATCAATTTGCTGAGCTTCAGCAATCTGTTCGCGATAGTGAAAGAGAAAGAGATAGAAGAACTACAGCATCTGTAGACGAAACAGGTCTCACTCAAAACTTACCTGATGGTCATTATGTACAGGTTTTTGCAGGTCTAACCATGGAGTCTGCTCAAAGAGCACGTCGTATGGCTATTGAATCACTCAATGGAGTGGTAGATAACCCATCATCTATGGTATTGATAACACAAAGACGTCAATTCTATGAAGTGCGTATCGGTGTATTCGAAAGATTCCCTGATACTGTTAATGTTCTCAGAACCGCTCAGGGTACATTTAGTGATGCCTTCGTAGTAACATTCCCACGCCCTGCTCACCTACGTGAGTTTTATCAGGACATGCGTTCAAGAGATTAAGTGTTTGATGTCTTATAAACGTTGTAACTAGTATTACTTAGATACATTAAAGGCCTGCAATTTAGTTTGCAGGCCTTTTTAATTTGGCTGATTTATTAGAAATTTAGTTTGTATTAAATCTATATCTTTCGCGCAAGATGGTATTATGTTGCCTTTTAAAAGTAGCTCCGACAAAAAAAGCTCCAGTATAATCATATACTGGAGCTTTTTTAATCTCAGAGTAGTGTACCCCGTATTTTTTTGATAATGAGTTGCTACACTTTAGCTAACGAAAGTAGATTAAGTCTCTTTAAGCATACTTATCGGAGCAATGTAAGAACTTTAGTACTCGATTCACCACTTCCTGATAACCATTAATCAATAGAAGAAACTGTTCTAAAGATTAATCAGGCTACTTATCTAATTAGAAAATTAACAGCTCAGAGAAATTAATGACTCAATACCTTCTAAGGATTTAATTTGCTCCATAAGTTCTTTAGATGCTGATTTATCAATCATTACCGCTGTAATTGCTTTAGAGATCTCTTTCTTGCGACCAAGGCTTAAAGCAGCGATGTTTACATCATCATTAGCAAGCATACTGCTCACAGATGCAAGCATACCGGGTCTGTCAATATTCTTGTATAGAATCATTTCGCCAGAGAGCTGGAACTCTATAGGTAATTCATCAAGCTTTACGATTCGGTAGTCTGAATCTCCAAATACAGCGCCACTAATACTGCTATAGGCACCTATTGCTGGAATATTAACTGTAATGAGATCGCTGTATACGCCCTTAATTTCACCTTTAGTCTCACGTATTGAAATACCCTTACCTTCTGCTAAGAAGCGTGCATTAATTAAATTAACGGGTGCCTCATCTATTTGATGTAGATATCCAGCGAGAAAAGCATCGGTTAATACCTCTGCATGAACAGCACATTTTCCAGAATATGCGATTTCAAGATCCTTAACATTCCATCCTGCAACTTGTATCGAAAATCTTCCGAGCTGTTCAGCTAGTTTTAAATAAGGCTGTACATCTTTGTTTGTAGAAAGCGCGATGGATTTGCCATTAAGGCTACCCTTGAAATCTTTGAGTTCGATGGCATCTGCTAATTGTTCAGCTATTTGAACCGCTACTTTTTCCTGTGCTTCTTCTGTAGAAGCTCCGAGGTGTGGGGTACATACAACATTTGGATGCATTAATAATTCACGAAGATTTTCTTCGGGTGGTTCTACGCTATAAACATCAAGTGCCAGTTCGCTTATAGTCCCATCATTTAGCAAACTTACCATATCATCTTCTTTAAAAATTCCTCCCCGCGCACAGTTTACCAGCTTAACCCCTTTTTTAAGCTTAGAAGCCATTTCTTTGGAAATGAGGTTCTTAGTTTTTTCAGTTAAGGGAGTATGAACGCTAATAATATCGGATTTTTCAAAAACCACATCAAGCTCTTCCAGAGCTATGCCGAGTTCGGCTGCTTTTTCTACAGTCATATAGGGGTCGAACCCTATAATATTCATCCCAAATGCCTTCATTCTTTGGGCAACACCAGATCCGATTTTGCCTAGACCTACAATTCCAAGTGTTTTGCCATGAACCTCGGTTCCAAGATATTTTTTCCTATCCCAACGGCCCTCTTTTAAAGACTGAACGGCATTCGGGATATTTCTCACTAATGAGAGAATTAAGCCACAGGCGTGTTCAGCGGTTGAAATGGTGTTGCCATCGGGGGTATTCATAACGAGCACACCCTGTTTGGTGGAAGCCTTAATATCGATATTGTCTACACCGACACCTGCCCGACCAACTACTTTAAGTTTGGGAGCTGCTTTTAAAAGCTCTTCATTAACTTTTGTTGCGCTTCTCACAACTATGCCAACAGCTTCTTTAAGCTCTTCTGTTAATTCTTCTGAACTTGGTTTAGGCAATAATTTTGCATCAAATCCGCGTTGGTTCAGAATTTCAGCAGCAACGGGATCTATTCCATCCAGTAATAATATTTTCTGTTTACTCATAGCATTTTTTTGTTTTAACAGTTTTTTTATCGGTGATTTATTTAATGATTTCTTCTGTGCACTCTTTTTTATCTTAAAGGCCTTTTTGGGCTCATTATTTCCATGTTGGTAGTAAATAGTAAATGAGATTAATTATACTTCCAAAAGGAAATATAATTAATATGATAAGTTTAGCCTTAACAAGTATCAAATTAAAAAAGCATGTACTGTTTTTATAAAGCGCTATATGGGTCTAAGATTCTTCAGCTTTATGCAGATAGGATTCCAGAAAATGATATAGTTCTGTGTAACCAACCCCCGTTTCTGAAGAAACAGGCAGTAGCGGAACATCTACGTTCATCTCTTTTAAAACATCGCGGTAGACTTTTAAAGCGTTACTTACTTTATTTTTGGGGATTTTATCCAGCTTATTAAGTACTATGGCAAAAGGAAGTTTTTGGGAAGCCAGCCAATAAATGAAATCAAGATCTATTTCCTGTGGTTTATGCCTGATGTCGCAAAGTACAATACTTAGGCGTAGCTGCGTGCGTTTTCTAAGGTATTCCGTGAATGCTTCTGCCCATCTTTCCTGCTCGCTTTTTGAAACTTTTGCATAGCCATAGCCTGGTAAATCGACCAGGTGCCAGCTATCGTTAATCAAAAAATAATTCATTTGCCTGGTTTTGCCGGGTGTATTACTTGTCTTTGCAAGTTTCAGTCGGTTCGTGAAGCGGTTTACAAAGCTCGATTTTCCAACATTAGATCTGCCTGACAAACATATTTCAGGAATATTGGTGTTTGGGCAATGCTCAAGGGTTGGTGCAGATAATACAAATTTAGACTCTTTAACCGGGCTTGACCACTCATTTCTGAATATACTCATAGGAATAATGCTCGTGCTTTGGTGAGGAATCACCTGTATTAGTATTGTTTGGAGATGGAGGATATAGCTAAGTCGGAATGGCTATATTGGCCTTATTTCTTTGAGATAATCCAACTTCATCAAGTTGTTTTTTTTAAGGCTTTTGCTCAAAATGAACCTCATTTTTACCAGCAATACATGATTAAATTTTATCAAAAATATGGACTTAACGTTAAACTAACTCATTAGCTTCTTTTTCCTGCTGTTGCTCTATTTTTACAGGGTAGTTACCGGTAAAACAAGCGCTGCAATAGTCCTGACCTGTAGGATTAGCTTCTTTAACGGCTGCTATCAGCCCTTCCGGTGAAAGGTAATGAAGGGAATCTACACCTAATGCTTTCGCAATATCTTCTACGTTTCGCTTATATTTATTAGCAATTAATTCTTCGGGACTCGGAAAATCCATTCCGTAGAAACAAGGTTCAATTATAGGAGGAGAGCTTACAAGGAAATGAACCGACTTGGGGTTACACTTGCGAATTAGCTCGATAAGCATTCTGCTTGTAGTTCCCCTTACGATAGAATCGTCTACAATAATAACATCGCGGCCTTCAATAACTCCCCGAACCGGATTAAATTTAGTACGAACTTTTATTTGACGTGATTCCTGACCGGGCGAGATGAAGGTTCTGCCAACATAATGATTTCTAATAAGGCCAATTTCAAACTTACACTCTTCCCCATTTTTATGGCTTTCTCCTGCATAGCCTAAAGCCGCGGTATTGCTCGAATCGGGTACAGATATTACAATAGGTTTCTTTTTGCTTCTTTTGGATGATGGTGGCACAACAGCGCTTACAGGGTGTTCTTTCGCAAGATACTTGCCGATTTTTCGCCTTACTTTATCTACATTTTCCCCAAATATTTTACTGTCTGGCCGGGAGAAATAAATGTACTCAAATACACAGGCCGCCGACTTCGTGTTGTCTTTTGGATTTAGGAAAAGGGATGCAGGTTCTCCAGCCATTACAGCACTATCATCTATAATTACAACTTCTCCGGGTTTAATATCCCGAATGTAATCTGCCCCGATGATGTCAAGTGCACAGGATTCACTTGCAACCACAAAAGCACCATCTAATTTCCCCAGACAAAGCGGGCGAAATCCATTGGGGTCGCGTACGGCAATAAGTTGTGTATCTGTTTGTATTACCAGACAATAAGCACCTTCTATCTGGCTTAGTGCGTCCATTATTTGTTCGAGCTGCTCGCTTTTTTTGCTATGTGAAATCAAATGCAGAATCAATTCCGTATCTGATGTACTTTGAAATAATACACCTTTATCCCTAAACCTTTTACGTAGAGCAGAGGCATTGGTGAGATTTCCGTTATGAGCAAGGGCCAGATTCCCATTTTTGTAATGCACCCTGAATGGCTGAATATTGGCCGGATTTGTTGATGAACCGGAGGTAGAATAACGGTTATGACCGATGGCCGATTTCCCTTTTAGCTTGTCTGTAAATACTTTCTTATCGTCGAATACAGAAAGCACGAGGCCAAAGCCTTTATATATGGGCATCACATTAAAGCCCCGGGTTTCGTCGTAAAATGAACTTACAATTCCGGCAGACTCCTGACCCCTGTGCTGTAAGGCATGAAGTCCGTAATAAGTCATCAAAGAAGCTTCTGAGTGGTTAAAAATTCCGAAAATACCGCAGTAATGCTTTGGCTTATCCGACATGCAACGCTATAAATTAAATGATTAGGTAACTGGTCTGAATATACGCAATTTCGTGCAGTCTGATGTTAAGAATCACAAATTTGGAGTCTGGTATAATTGAGTCTGAAATGTTAGGGTGGGCAAAACTATAAAAGGGGGAGCATCGGTATACAATAAGGGATAAACTGTTTAATCTCGTGTACGACATTCGTCTGGCTGCCGGGATGCTATTCTATCTTTTTGAAATCATTGGGAGAGCAGAAGGTGGGTCCGAGGAAGTCAATTTCTTTTTCCTCACCGGTGATGGGGGTGTGCAGCTTGAGCCGCAGCACCTGAAATGCTTTTGGCGCGCCGGCTTTGGTGTTAGTTTCGGTTTCGTTTTCGTTTTCCATATTTACGACAATATGAGGAGCAGTTTGTTTTGTGGCCCACCGCTGGTACACAAACGATGTGTTATTTTTTTGTTGATGAATAATATACAAATGGGATTTGATAGTATTAAGCGGGAGGACAACCTACGTACCGAACGGTTTTTGTCAAATACTATCCCTCATTTTCCACAAAGTGCCATTATTCGCAAGTGTTTTTTTTCTCGGGCTGGGCTGTTTTTAG
>JAIULZ010000166.1 GCA_022565805.1 Balneolales bacterium | reverse complement strand
CTTTCTCAAAGCGGTGAACCCAGTTTGTTATTTGTTTAAAACTTGTCTGGTAGAGATCTTCGAGCTTTCTGCTGGGTTGGCCAAGTGCAACCTGATATACAGCATATAGTCTAAGGCCTATGGTGTAGCGCTCGTCTTTCTTGATCAGAGCTTTTATTTCGTTAGCCGTATAGCCTTTAACTTTTAGTACAGGTCTTCCCACGGTATAGTTAGTTTAGGTGAATAACTACTGAGAAGGTAAAAACTAATTGTGTAATTTAATAATAGACTTTATATAATAGAAAGTGCGACCTATTTTTATCTTTATTTCTATAAACTCCACTACTAATGAAGAAATGCAGGAATCTGAAGTGAAAAATGCTCGCTAAATTGTATTTACCTTACAACGAACCTGCATCACTACTCAATCATCAGTGCTACCTCTCTAAAACTATCCAAAGCCGCTTCAATATTCTCAATAATCTCCTGAGCTAAAATATCTGGTTCAGGCAAATTCTCTAAATCAAGCATGTTTTCATCTCTCAGCCAAAAAATATCCAAGCTGGTTTTGTCGCGGGCAACAATTTCTTCATAGGTGTACTTACGCCATCTTCCTTCTGGATTTTTCTCTGACCAGGTTTCTTTCCGCTCGTTTCTGTTTTTTGGATTATAGCAATCCACAAAGTCTTTCAAGTTCTCGAATTTGAGCGGACTTTTCTTTAGTGTATGACTAATATTTGTTCTGTAATCGTAGAACCAAACTTCATTGGTCATAATGTTTTTTGAAGCTGGTTTTGCATCAAAAAAGAGCACATTAGCTTTTACCCCTTGGGCATAGAAAATACCTGTCGGTAATCGAAGAATGGTATGCAGTTCAGCTTTTTCCATTAGCTTTTTACGCACTGTTTCACCTACACCGCCTTCAAACAGTACATTGTCAGGTAAAACAACCGCTGCTTTTCCAGTCGTTTTCAACATGGAAACAATGTGTTGTAAAAAGTTCAACTGTTTGTTGGTGGTGGTTACCCAAAAATCATTTCTGTTGTAGGTGAGATCCTCTTTTTCCTCTTTTCCTTCTGAATTGGTAATGGTGATGCTGCTTTTCTTGCCAAATGGTGGATTAGCCAACACATAGTCAAACAACTCACTTGGTTTTTGAAGCAAGGCATCTTCTCTTCTTACCGGTGGTGCTGATGTAATGTCACCGATATTGTGAAGAAACAAATTCATTAAGGCCATTCTAGCAGTGGATGCGACAATCTCCCAACCCACAAAGGTTTGCTCTTTCAAAAACTTCTTTTCCTCCTTGTCCAACTCAAACTCGGTAGTCAAGAAGTCATAGGCTGATAAAAAGAATCCCCCTGTACCGCAAGCGGGATCGGCTATTGTTTTCTTGGGTTCTGGACGCACACATTCTACTATGGCTTTGATCAAGTCTCTCGGGGTAAAGTATTGACCTGCGCCACTTTTGGTATCCTGAGCATTTTTTTCCAAAAGCCCCTCATACATATCACCTTTCACATCAGCATCCATACTTACCCAAGATTCTTTGGCAATCATTTTGACCAAACGATCCAATTTGGCAGGGTCTTGGATTTTATTCTGTGCTTTTGTGAATATCTGACCTAGCATTCCAGGCTCTTTGCCCAATTCTCTCAATAGCTCCACATAATGCGCTTCCAGCTTTCCACCACTTTTATCAGCTACACTATCCCAATTGTATTTTTCAGGAATCCCGGATTTCCTTTTTTGGGGACCTTTTTCATATTCATCCGCCATTTTTAGGAAAAGCAAGAAGGTAAGTTGCTCCAGGTAATCAGAGTAACTAACCCCATCATCCCTGAGGGTATCACAAAAGGACCAAATTTTCGCTATTAAATTATTGGTTGTCATCGTCTAATATTTTTTTAAGTTCTTCACTATTGGGTAAAATACCCTTATATCCTGCGGGAAGCTCCCTTGAAGTTTTGAAAGTCGCCACACCCATAGCTTTGTTCATATCACGGAAAGCAAACTCGACTACTTTGCTGTTTTTTGACTTACACAAAATGATTCCAATGGATGGGTTTTCATGGTCTTGTTTCACATATTCATCCAATGCTGAAAGGTACAGGTTCATCTTACCTGCATACTCTGCTTTGAACTTCCCTTGTTTCAGTTCTATGGCGACTAGGGACTGTAATTTGCGATGGAAAAAGAGCAAGTCAATAAAAAACTCTTCTTCCTCCACCTTAAGTCGATATTGATTGCCCATAAAGGCAAAATCGTGTCCCATAGAAAGGATGAATTTCTTGATATTCTGTACAATCCTACTTTCTAAAATCCGCTCATCATCTTCCTCTTCGATGCGGATAAAGTCCAGAAGATACTCACCCTTGAATGCGTCTATTGCATTTTTGTGTAGTTTGGGAGGTAAAGCTTGTTTGAAATTATTTTGAAGCGTCCCTTTTTGCCGATAAAGATCACTTTCGATATGGTGCTCCAGCAAAGCAACCGTCCATTGTAAAGCAGCGGCCTTTTGCATGTAAAACAATCGCTCTTCCACCTCTTTACATTTATTGAGCAGAAGCAAATGTTGGGTAAAGCTAATGTTGAAAAAGACTTCTGAGAGAAAACTATCCCAGCTTTCAAATTCTGCAGTTGCCAACTGCAGAAATTCATTTTCAAGAGCATCCATTTGGCCAGTTACTGACTGGCTAAAATCTTTTAATTGGGTATTTGCCAACTGGCCAATTGGATCATTCTTAAATTCTGCAGTTACTGACTGCAGAAATGGATATGCCTCTGCAAAAGCCCTCATGTTCATCAGGTTTCGGTATGAGAATCCACGCAGGCCATTGATTTCTTTTTGCAGGTCATTAGCCAATTGCAGTACCACTTTGCTACCCCATTGAGCATGAGCAATTTTTTGAGACAGCTGTGTACCAACCTGAAAATACAGCAAAATCAGCTCACGATTCACCGCAGCGGCAGCCTTGTATCGGCTTTGCAGGATGTGTGATTTGATTTCTCCCAGAAAAATGCTGTAGTCTTTTTCCATGCGTCTTACGCGTGATTCAGGATTTTAGCGGACTTTTTCTTTTTCTTCTGTTGTTTCTGCTCTTCCAGGTACTTTTTCTTTTCTGCCTGTATGCGCTTGAGTAGTTCGGAAGCAGGTTCATCATTGGGGTCTTGAGGTACCAATTTGCCTTGAAAGGCTTTTTTTAGAATGGATTGTCGAAGGGCTTCTGATTTTTTAAGGCCTGATTCGATGGTTTTTTCTAGGTTGTCGATAATTGAATATTGAGATTCAAGTTGTTCAACGATTGCGTTTTGTTCACTTAAACTAGAATATGGGAAAGGATAATTTTTTAGTTTTTCACCATTTATATTGGATTGATTCACACCATCAGTCTTGACAAATTGGCCATGATTCTTTGCAGTTTGTGAATTGAGAAAGTAGGTCAAATAATCAGCGTTGCAGAGAGTTTCAATTTGATTTATTCGGATCAGATATCCCGCAAAGATTGCAGGTTGTTCTCCTTTATAAATTGCTGTTTTTCCCACTAACTCGGGGCTATTAGTTCTATTAAACAATACATCATTGTATTTTAATAAATACTGTCTAATTTCTTCTTTATTAGATGTGTAAACCAGATCAGACCAATCAAATCTCCAGTTTTGAATGTTCCCCATTCTAAGAACAGGAATCTTGCCTGTTTTTTGTGACTTAGCCGATGACCCATATTCAGTTCTCAAGGTCAAGTCTCCTACTCTTAACCAAAATGAAGTTTCTGGTAGTGTAGGTAGACTTGAAAGATCTGATTTTGATAGTGGCGAAGGTTCCTTTAAAGCTTTTGGCTTCCCTGGCTTCCTCCCAATCTTCCCATCCTTCTCCCAAGCCTTCACAGCAGCTTTCCAGTCTTTGAGTTCTTGTTGGTAGCGATTTTGGCGTTCTTCTTTGATGCGTTCCAGCAGCTTTTCTGCGGGTTCGGGATTGTTTTCCTTGCGCCATTGCTCAGTGAGTTTGCCTTCAAAAGCATATTTCAATAAAGCCTGCCGATAGACCTTCAATTGATTTTGAGCCAATTTGAGATTCGCCACGCCATTGTCCAGCTCGCTGAAGAGTTCTTCTATTTTGGAAACAATGCGGTGTTGTTCGTTGAGGGGAGGAAGGGGTAATGGAAACCTTTCCAAGCTACCTTTTGTAAGCTTTAATCTGGTAGTCCCTGAAACATAATCTTTGTAATCGAATTGATTCAGATAATGTAACAAGTACTTCTGACTAAAAAATTTGTTTGCCTTTAAGATGTGAGCGTGATTATTAACCCAAGTTTTTCCCTTAATCTCATATGCTTTATTTCTAAAAGGGTCAAAAAAAGGTGCTCCGTCTTCTCCAATTAAGACATAATCTCCGTCCGTCAAGTAAGAATCAATTAAACCCACCTGTCCTGTTGCTCCATAATATGGAAAGAGACTGGATATCGATTTGCCTTCTATTCTTGATTGCCTTTCTGCACTGTTAATTGGTTTACGCAGGTGATCTTCTATATAAGCCACATCAGTCAACACTACATCAATCCAAGTTTCTGGTATGTTATTTTTTTTACCCATCTACGCTACCAATTCTTTATTCAGTTCATCAATAATTTCTTCCACGCCATCCCCAAACAAGTTCCACATTTTCATCATGCCACCTTTGGCATCAAAGGGACTGTAATCTAAATCGTCTTTTTCGATATGGAAAGAGGTGGCAATATGTTCTTTGATCATGCGCAGCCAGTTCATTTGTTCCTCGGTGAATTTTAGCGTACCGGCTTGTTTTTTAAACACCCAATCCTGAAAGCGCTTGTCCACGGCTTTGTTGTAGGGCGTTAGTTTTTCATCCAAGCCCATCACTCTGCGGATCAAACTTACCAAAGCAATCATTTCATTGAGCGGTTGGCTTCGCTCCAAACTATCGATATGCTCATAAGCCTGCCATAAGCGTAAAGGGGCCAAAGTAGGTTTGTCGGTTTTGAGTTTTTCCAGCAACTCCTTTACCATTTTATACGTCAGCTCTTTCCGCTGATAAGGTTGGGCGTAAAACCAGCTCAAAGCCAGAATTTCGTCTTTGTGCGTTTCAATGTAGGTTTTAAAATCCGTTACCAGTTCAGCGGCTTTTTCTTGTGCCTGCGTGTCCCAGCCTGCAAATTCCAGCTCATCGATATTCACCACATCAATAATCTGCTCCAAAGACTTGCGCACATTGTCCACATATTCAATCAATTCACCCGTAATGGGCAAAGTAGCCTGCTTTGCCAGTTCTTCCCGTGCTTCCTCCACTTGTGCAGGTGTGGGATGTCCAAATTTGGCAACAGCAAAATCCTGGACTTTATCCGGGTCAAACACACTCAACAAATCTTTGGTCATCTGATGAATGGATTTGCCTTTGGCGAGTTCCTGAAATTTGACTTTCTCGTCAGGGGTAATTTGCTTTTCAATCCTTCCCAATCTACCAGCCAGAGAAGTAAATAAATCCTCATCTACATTACCCATCATGGCAGCATACATCAGGTCTTTCAACGCTACACCTCGTTTGCGTTCCAGTGGACGGCTATCGGTTTTGGTGGTTTTCATCACACCCACTGCATCTACAATCACAAAATGGTCTTTGGTAGCAATGGCTGAGGGCGTTACTTTCTTCAGATCTTCCAATTTGATGGTTCTTGTACCACGCCCTTTCATCTGTTCAAAGTAGCCCTTGGATTTGACATTCCGCATAAAAATCAGGCATTCCAAAGGCTTCACATCCGTTCCGGTCGCAATCATATCTACTGTGACCGCAATCCGTGGATAGTAATCATTTCTAAAAGAAGACAGTACCGTCTTTGGGTTATCGTCCGTCTGATAGGTGATCTTCTTGCAAAAGTTATTTCCCTCGCCAAATTCTTCCCGCACGATGTTAATGATATCATCCGCATGGCTATCGGTTTTGGCAAAAATCAGGGTTTTGGGCACTTCTTTTCTTCCGGGGAAAATTTCAGGCAATTTATTTTTGAATGCCTTGATCACATTTCTAATTTGACTTGGATTGACAATGTCTTTATCCAACTGATTGGAGGTATAGGCCACTTCTTCATCCAACTGCTCCCAGCGTTTGCGTCTGCTCAGTTTTTCCCTTTTATCGACAAATTCTTTGGCTTCAATTTTAGCCCCTTCTTTGGTTATTTTGGTTTCAATCAGATAGGTGTCATAGGTCACATTCACCCCATCAGCCACAGCATCTTCATGGGTGTATTCACTTACTACATTTTCATTGAAGAAGCCAAAAGTACGTTTATCAGGAGTGGCTGTTAAACCAATCAAAAAGGAATCAAAATACTCCAAAACCTGCCGCCACAAGTTATAAATAGAGCGGTGGCACTCATCGATGATGATAAAGTCAAAAAACTCAACAGGAATTTTTTCATTGTACACGACAGGTAGCGGTTCTTTAGGCAACCATCCTTTTTCGTTGGGGTTTTCCTCTTCGGATTTTTCATCCAGCTCTTCACCTTTCAAAATTGAATACAGGCGTTGAATGGTGCTGATACACACATGCGCATCTGGATTCACGAAGGAAGAAGTTAATCGCTGAACCGTATACAGTTCTGTAAATGTCCTGTTTTCTCCTGGTGGAATAAACGCCATAAACTCCTGTTCGGCTTGTTCCCCAAGATTCTTCGTGTCCACCAAAAACAGAATCCGTTTGGCATTTCCATATTCCAGCAGCCGGTAGATGGAAGAAATTGCCGTAAAAGTTTTACCCGCCCCGGTTGCCATTTGTATCAATGCACGAGGTCTGTTTTCCTCAAATGAAACTTCCAGATTTTTGATGGCTGAGAATTGACAGTCCCTGAGCGATCCTTTGCTTAGTTCCGGGAAATTGAATAGTCTTCCTCTAAGTGTTTTTTCATCTTTCAGCTGTTGCTTGATTGTTTCAGGACGATGAAATGAAAAAATATTTTTTGCTCGCGGTTTTGGGTCTTTGGTATTCGTAAAGCGAGTAATCACTCCTGTAGATTCATAAATGAAAGGGAGCGGCTCGTTATTGAAGTACTTGAGTTTGCTGGCGGCATAGGTTCCAGACTGTTCCTCTACCACAGAAAGGTTTTGCCCTTCTTCTTCCTTTTTAGCTTCAATAACACCAATTGGCTTTCTATCTACAAACAGCACATAATCTGCCGGGCCCACTTCTGTCTGATATTCCTTTACAGCGATGCCAACAGCTTCGCTAAAATCAATCTGTGACTTATCCTGAATAACCCACCCGGCAAGACGCAACTTTTTATCGATGCGGTCTCTGGCTATTTGTTCTGGGTTTTGGTTATTTTGATTCATCTAATTTATATAAGATTCTATGCAGTAACTATACATTTTAGTATAGGCATTTCTACCAATATTTGCTTCTTAAGTATTAGTATTTATGCTCTATACAAAGATCTGCAATCCCAGAATGAAGGTCTTTATCTCATTAATTTCCCGCACTATCTTAGGTTTCCTGACAAAAAATTTTTAATTGACTTTGTATAATATATATCAATCATAGAAGAAAATTTAAAAAACTGAGTTTCAGGGACACTTTCTCTAAATCAGATTTTTAAAATTAAGTAATGCAATAAAATTCATTTAAAGTATAAAGGTCCACTGCTTAAGTTCATATAAACGAAGTTAAGCACCTATTAATAATAATTTTACTTTTATATATACTTAAATTTTAAATATACTGTAACGACTTTATTTTTAATCTTAACATATCATATCTCCCGATATTATAGATAGAGTTTTTTTACTTATTAGAAGGCTTTGCAAAACCCCTCTTTTGCCCGCCTTCTTCCTTGGATCAAAAATAAAAAGCATTACCTCACTAGCCGAATAATTACTGCTCAGAATTAAAATCAGGCTCATAACGTCTCATCACAGCTTTAGAAGCCATATTTCCGTCCAAAAACTCTTTTCTACGATCTTTGTTTAAACCATTTCGAAGATGCCATTCAAACCCTCCCACGCCAAATGTTGAATAGCATCAGCAATCATCTTATTTTTGTTGAAAATATTCAACGTTTATGAAGTCGAAGAAGATCTTACTTTTTCCTCAGCATCAGCAGATTCTGGAGCAGGTTGGGAAGAATATCAAACTTGCGCGGAAGCGCAGAAAGCTGACTACCATTCAGGTTGCGGAGAGGGCCGGTATTGATTGCACAACGCTTTATTCTATTGAGCAGGGGAAGCCTTCGGTTTCGTTCGGTGCTTATTTCAACGTTTTACGGGTTCTTAATCTGCATCAGGATTTTTTGAAGCTGGTGGCCCATAATACC
>JAIULZ010000165.1 GCA_022565805.1 Balneolales bacterium | reverse complement strand
TTGGAGTTTTCTTGTGCTTATTGGTCTTTATTCGTTCTGGAAAAATTCACCATTCTAAATTCACCATTGGGAGCGAAGCGACAATTTGGTTTTTGGCTACCTTTTGTCCGCACAAAAGATAGGAAAGCTTCTTTTAAGTAAGAGGTCTGCTATTGATAAGGATTAATAAAGTCATGAAAACTTTAGCAGGCTTTACTTTATAATGGCTGAATTTGAACTGCGACAGTTGAGGAGCAGGCTTTGAAAATCCATGTTTGGAGAAATGCAACAGTAAAGATTTTACCGGGTTCAACACCGGATCAAAATTAAATCTGTAACAAAGCCTTCTAATAGCTATCGGGTACAGGAGTACGCTACATCAATTCTGGGTTTGCTTCACGAAGCCATTTACACCCCGGTTGCGAAGTCTGCTTAGCTCCCGTTCGGCATCTCTGCGGTTTCGGAATGAACCCACGTAAACCCGGTAAACCTGCCGGCCGTCTACTCTCGCCTCAACTACCCGTGCGCCCCGTATACTGCGAGCATGCTGCTGTGCTTCTCTTCGCGTGTTAAAAGACGCAACCTGAACCGTAAACTCCTCGCGTGCTACAGAAGCTCGATTTATGGGTGTCTCGCTGCTTAAAATGTAAACTTCTACCGGCGCAACGCCGCTCTGAATCATATCTATTCGTTGTGCGGCGGCTCTCGACAGATCAATAATTCTCCCCCTCGCATAAGGGCCACGATCGTTTATTCGCACATCTACCCATTTACCATTATTCATATTTCGCACCCTCACCACCGTTCCGAAAGGGAGCGTACGATGCGCAGCCGTCATGTGGTTTTGGTTGTAGCGCTCTCCGTTTGCGGTTTGGTTACCATGAAAACCGGGTCCATACCAGCTGGCTTCACCCCGTTCAAATAGCTGGGCAGAACGCGGCAATTCCCGCTTCGAACGGCAGCCTGCCAGAATCAAGAGCATCAAAAAAACAGACAGCCATAGTCCGGCCCGATGAGAAACTGCGTTAAACATATATTTAAAATTCCGTCATAAATGTGGTTCCAACATTTAAGTAAACTAGAAGGCTTTGAGAAATCTTCTATTGCATCTTTTTTTGGAAAAATCCCTCTGCCGTGCGCCACCACATGGTTCGAGTATTTAAATCGGTATGCACGATTGAACAGCCTGTGCCACGGAATTCCTCAAAAAAACCGATCGACATAGGTTTTGTTCCCCCGCTATAATGAAGTACTATTTGTTTACCGTGAAGCGACATAAACAGGTTTTCTGCAATATCCTGAATTGCGTCGAGATCGAATTCGGGCACTTTTACCAGACTGATATCGCTGTTTAGCGCAGCAGAAAGCCGCTTTTGTAATTGTTTAACTTCATTTTGAGCAGTCGAGGTATAGCACAGAACTATGCTGTGTGGGTTTATCTCCAAAGATGCCTCATAATTCAGCTCGATATCGGAATCATCCGACACTAGACATATCATCGTTTGCATACAGGTTTTTCAAAGCTTAAAATAAACATAAATTCAGCATCAGTACTCTCAAATGTAAGGAGTAAGATTTTTATTGCCGGCACTTACCACTAACGCCGACCCGACCTGCTACACCGCTCAGCGGTCTCTTTCCATACGACCTACAAGCACTACCGCAAGATAAAAAGTAGTGCCAAGTGCCGGACCATAAGCCATAATCCCGAGCCTTGCCTGCTCGCTTATATCAGAGAAAAAAAGAACTGCGATAAGAATTCCGGTTGGAATCAGCATGCCAAATACAAAATCGGATGGCACCGGCTCCGGAAATTGGGTAACGTGCGGGATAAACATCATAAGCGTAAAAGCGACGCCAAATACGGCCGTTAGAGTGTAAAAAATGCCCGTTAACCCTTCTGTAAGCATCAGCGGATTCAGGAAAAAAAACAAAACAGAAGAAAGACTCACCCCGAGTAAAAAAAGGGGGAGTCCGGATTTATGAATCGACTCGAACATATTTATTCAGCTTGGCTGTACCGGAATGAAAGTATTCGCATTAATTTACGGATGCCCGCAATATTTCAAGTGGTTTCCGGCCCGAAATTCGCCTCATATTAAAGGCTCCCACCAAAAGCACTAATAAAACAATGGCCGTAGTTGTAATCCCTAAAGATACAAAGTTTGGCACATATGCAAGATCAAACCAAAACCATGCTATAAACCAGCCCGCAATTAAAGACAATCCAAGTCCGGCCAGCGATGCCAACACCCCAAGCAGGGCATATTCGATGAGCTGAATACGGCTAACCTGCTGCTGAACCGCGCCCAGGGTTCGCAATAAAACCGCCTCTTTAATGCGCTGAAAGCGACTGATTGCAATTGCGCTGCCAAGCACAATAAGCCCGGTAAGCACGCTAAAAAGAGCCATAAACTGTACGGCAAGCTCAATTTTTTCAAGAAAAGTACGCACACTTTCCAAAACAAGCCCGATATCGAGGGCAGAAACATTAGGATGCGCCCTTACTATGGCCTGCTGCATCGCAGCTACCTCATCTGCGCCACCGGGTACATTAATTACCGTTGCAAAAAACTGCGGAGCCGGCTCCAATACCCCGGCCGGAAAGAGCACGAAAAAATTGGGTTCAGGGCGCTGAAAGTCGATTTCGCGGACAGAAGCAATTTTAGTTTCTATCGGAATTCCCTGCACATCGAAGACAAGGTGATCGCCCAGAGAAGCGCCAAGCTCATCAATAATTTGCTGCCCAACAGAGATTGGCACAACCGAATCGAAGCCGTCTGCTTCGCCAATCCATTCGCCTTGGGTAATGGTTTCGGCCTCGTTTAGCTCGGAGCGATACGTAACCCGATATTCTCGGCGTAACGCCCAGCCGCTGATTGTATTATTTTCGTCATCCCGGATTTCCTGAATGGTGCGGCCTTTAAACTCGCTCAGCCTCATCGAGACAATAGGCACATTCTGCAAAACACGGGCGTTATTTTCTTTTGCCAAACGAATAATATCATCGTTTTGATCGACCTGAATATCATAAAAAACAAGATTCGGCTGATCATCGCCCGTTTGAAAAGCAATTCGATCCAGAATCATATCGCGTGAGATACTCATCACTCCTATGAGCAGCATTCCCATACCAAGCGTGGTAACCAGCACGGCTGTTTGATTATTGGGTCGAAACAAGTTTGCGACGCCCTGCCTCCAAATGTAGGAAAAACCCGGAAGCCTTAATTTTTTCAGACCCGAAACGAGTAGTTTAGAAACGCCAAGCAATAAAAGTACCGATATAATGAGTCCACCCATAAATGCCAGTGCGGCTATTAAGCTGTCGGTTAAGACAGAGAGAACCGCGGTAACCACCATGAGAGCCATCACCATAACCCATAGAAACGTGCTTTTTTTGAGATGAGCCAGTGGAGAAAAGTCGGCCGTTCGTATTGCCAAGAGCGGCGGAATGGTGTTTACGCTGATGAGGGGCAGAACCGCAAATACCAGGCTGACCAGCACACCAATACCGAGTCCCAACAAAACCGACGACCACGATAGCTGCTGAACAATCTCGAATGGAAGAAATTCCATAAACAGCATGGGCAAAAACTGCTGAATGAGTACGCCCAAAACCGCACCTGCGAATGCGCCGGTTAAGCCCATTGCCACCACCTGTATCGCAAAAACGGTAAGTGTTTGTCCCGAGCTTACTCCCAGACAGCGCAGGGTGGCCACGGTGGCGCTTTTTCGCTTAATGTAAACGTAGACCGCGCTTGCCACGCCCAAAGCACCAAGCAGCAGGGCTATGAAGCCAATCATGCCCAGAAACCGGGTTAGATTATCCACGATTTCGCTGAAATCATTTTTGCGGGACTCCACGGTTGTAAATCGCAGCTGAGAAGTACCTTCTGCTTTTCTCACCGAGGCGACCAGCGCATCTACGTCCCGGGCTTCATCAAAAGCAAAAAACTGCTTATGCTGCACCCGACTGCCGCGCTGCAAGAGTCCGCTTTGCTCAATGGTCTCTTTTGGAACAATTACCCTTGGCCCGATAAGCGAGAAAGCCGCCGATTCTCCTGGAACTTCCAGAATTTTCCCGGAGATCATCAGGCTCGTATTGCCAACGCGAATGCTGTCGCCAACCGCCAGGCCAAGCTGTCGCATAACAGGCCGGTCTACCAGAGCTGTTCCTGTATCCTGAAAGCTTGCCGCCGCCGATGCGGGCTCTGTTTTTATTTCGCCATAAAAGGGGAATCCGCCGCTAATACCGCGTATTTGGGAAAGCCTGGTTTCGCCGGTTTCTCCATAAACAACCATAGATGAAAATTCTACGCTGCTGGCCTGCCTGCCGCCAAGCGTATCGAACATGGCGATATGTTGGGAGGAGAAATCTTCATTTTGCAAAATTTCCAAATCTGCTCCGAGCAGTTCTTTCGCCTGTTCATCTACGGTAAGAAGCACGTCGGCTCGGAACGATAGAATGGCAACCAGCGCAGCAACTCCGGCGATGATGCCGCTGCAATACAGCAGCAGGCTACCTAATTGAGACCTGGCATCGCGCCAGGCGGTTTTAATTGCAAAATAATTCATTTAAAAATCTAAAAAGGGATGAGAGCTGTTCAAGCCGGAATTTCGTTAGTTTCTGCGGGGATAGTTTCCCGGGTAAGTTCATCGCTCTGTATGCGTCCTGCTTTTAAACGTATGATGCGATCGCAGCGGGCGGCCAGCTCATTATCATGGGTAACAACAACCAATGTGGTGCCTTTTTTCCGGTTCAGATCAAATAGGATCTGCTCGATTTGCTCTCCTGTTTCAGTATCCAGGTTTCCGGTCGGTTCGTCGGCGAACAGAATGCCGGGCTCATTTATAAAAGCGCGCGCAATCGCTACGCGCTGCTGCTCTCCGCCCGAAAGTTGCGTTGGATAGTGATCAAGGCGGTGGCTAAGGCCAACTTCGGTAAGCAGCTGCTTGGCCAGATTATATACCGGCTCGTATGCCCCGCCACGGAGCTCTACCGGTACCATTACATTTTCTATTGCTGTAAGCGTTGGAATAAGCTGAAAAGACTGGAAAACAAAGCCAATATGACGATTTCTGATTCGCGCAAGCTCATCTTCGCTTTTAATACCCAACTCGTGCCCGCTCAGCTCCACACTTCCGGAGCTTGGTAGGTCGAGCCCTGCGCAGAGACCCAAAAGCGTTGTTTTACCGCTACCTGAAGGACCGATTATTGAACAGCTAACTCCTGCACCGATACTAAATGAGACATGATCCAGCACGGTAAGACCTGTTCCGCCACTGGTGTAAGTTTTTGTGAGTTCGGTAACACGTAATACCGGCTGTTGATTGCTATCCATCAAAATAAAATGTGAATGAAATAAATAATTTAGGCTCTGCTTGATTCCGCTTAAAAGCGAACAGCTTATATTTTCTCTTTATTTTCTGCGTTGAGCTATGAATGACTCTGCACTTTTTTAAATTTTAAACGTACAACGAACTATAAAGTTACGGCAAATGGTTGTTGCCTATGCATATAAAAACTTCTGTTCAGAAACGCATTAGTTTATTAATTCATTCAATAATAGAAGGCTTTGAAAAACCTTCTGCAAAGTTCTTGCTGAGCATTCTTTACCACAAATAGACAATAATAATCCGATCGATTTATTTATTAAGACCTGTTTTTTCAAATGAAACTATTTTCCCACACCGCTTTTCTGATAATTATTTTATCCCTTTTGGGTGCCACAGGTTCTGAGGCTCCAAAACGAGTCGTGATATTTGGCGACAGTATCGCCGCAGGCTATGGATTAGACAGCGATCAGGCTTTTCCCGCACTAATTCAGGGAAAAGTAGATGAAGCCGGATTACCGTTCGAAGTCGTTAATGCGGGCTTAAGCGGCGAAACATCGGCTGCGGGTTTGCGTCGTATTGACTGGATTCTGAGGCGATCAATTGATGTTTTTGTTCTGGAGCTCGGTGGCAATGACGGGCTCAGGGGAATTAACCCAGAGGTAACAAAGGCCAATCTTGCTGGCATATTGGATAAAGTACTGGCATCCAATCCGGATGTA
Source organism: Balneolales bacterium (assembly GCA_022565805.1). Taxonomy (GTDB): domain Bacteria; phylum Bacteroidota; class Rhodothermia; order Balneolales; family Cyclonatronaceae; genus Cyclonatronum. Next base: position 2,435 of record JAIULZ010000165.1, on the reverse strand, counting down.
CGCATAGTGCTTACGGGCATGGAGGCTCCGCCAAATATGGGAAGTGATTACACCGTTCGGTTTCGCGAAATTTTTCGTGAGCTGGCAGATGCTTACGAACTCACTTTTATGCCTTTTATACTCGAAGATGTGGCCGGAGAACCAGAGCTGAATCTCCCCGACCGGATTCATCCGACAGCTGAAGGTCACCAGATTATTGCGGCTAATTTATGGGAATATTTACTTCCAGTGTTGGAAGATGCGCAATAATGTGATTCACTTTTTTATACATAACCGGAAATTAAAACAAGAGATTAGCGAACCGGTAATTGCTTTACGAATAGTGATATTCAAATTTTAATTCGAATAAACTCCTAAAATCCAGTTCTTTAGATTGAATGAATTTATTTTTGATACTGTTATAGTATAAGATGGCGATAATAGCAAAAGGCTCATTATTGCCGCTTCGGTATCAATATTATTTAACATTTAAACAAAGAACTTTTATCATGCAAACTTCAGGAGAATCCAGCAGGAGTCAAAACTATTCATCCAACGTACTTCGCACTCTCGAGTCGATATGGCTAAAAGTACGAACTCCACATTTCATGCTGTTTTTCAGCACTGCTTTCCTGATTTCGTTTATCATTCTCATACAGCTTGAAGCCAGCGCAACTCTGCTGATTAACATGTTTTTCTTCTCTCAAATCATGGTCATTTTCTTTGCCTATGTAGTGGTGAGACATGGCGTTTTCGACGGAAAAGAATTTACCAAAGATGATGAGTTCGGGTACGAGGACTTCGACCATAAAAATAATGTGTACACCAGAAGTTCATCCAGCGTTATAAATCAGCTTCGGGACTCAGAATAAATCTGCCCGAATCTCTATCCGGGCAACAACTATTCTTACTACTTTCGCCTGAATTTCTGAAAACAGCGTATGGATGATAATTGCCATACAGGCGTTCAGTTCGCCTATGCTTTTTTAGTCAGTTATCAAAAAGATGCAGCATAGTTTCGTTTACAGCGTAATCGAAAAATTGAGTCTTAGGCAGATTCTCGCAGATTAACCTGAGGCTTCGAATTACGCCCGCATGCGTTATGATCAGAATTCTGGGATTATCAGAATCTCGACCATCACCACTTTTTGACACAATTTCTAGTTTGAGCCCGTTAAGCCACTTTCGCACGCGTTCGATCAGTTCATCCATGGACTCACCGCCCGGAGGACTTTCGGTGAGGTAGTTTTTCATCCAGTGGCTAAGCTCTTTTTCCGGTATATCATCCCAACTTTTTGCCTCCCATTCTCCAAACTTAATTTCCATTAGGGCAGGCTCGATAATGGGTTTTCCCACATGTGGCAGCTCGTTTTGGATAAATTCAGCCAGCTTACTGCAGCGCATCAACGGGCTCGAATAAAAAGCTGTGATGCGGCTGGATTTTTTCCGATTAAGGTCATCCTTCAGCAGTTCCAGAATTTGCCGGGACTGCGTTTCGAAAAGGGATTCATCAACAGAAAGATCGGCCTGACCATAGCATAGTCCTTTTGCCCCCAAAACCGGTGTATGTCTGATAACTACCAGCTCCATATCGCCAAAATTGAGATATAAAAAATCACCTCGCTAACTTGCTGTGCGGTGCCGAGCGCGTCTCCCGTATAGCCGCCAATATGCTTCACAAACCAGGGGCCCAGAATCCATTTGGACAAATAAGCTGTAAATGCGGCGATAAATGCAAACAGCGCCATATCCATAAAAAGCAAGAGCGGCAAAACTCCAAAAAGAAGCATGAAAAAGCGCGGGATTATGGACAGTCGGGCGCTTGCAATCGGCTTGGATTTACTTTTATCAGTATCCTGTACATACTCCCAAGTATCGGCATAAGAAGAAGACACCCAGCGGCTTATCGCATGTCCGCTAATAAGACATATTACAACAAGACTGCTGCCAAAAAGAGCTAGCTCATAAAGCAAAATAATTTTAATGAGCAGCATCAGACCAATACCAATAGCCCCGTATGCGCCAACTCTGCTGTCTTTCATAATGGTTAGGATTTGCTCTTTGGTCCATCCGCCCCCAAAGCTGTCGCAAATATCCGCAAAACCATCTTCATGAAACGCGCCTGTAGCCAGAATTCCGGCAATAACAGCCAGAATTACGCTAATGCTCATCGGCAAAAAAATCTGACATCCCCAGAAAATCAGCGCGCTAATACCGCCCACAATCCAGCCAATAAGCGGGAAGTATCGTCGTGCCTGCTGCAAATCTCCTTTTTGGTAGACAATTGATCGCGGACATGGAATACGCGTAAAAAACATTAGGGCCGCAAAAAAATACCGGTACTCGTTTTTCAAAGCTTATTTTTTAGGGTGATGGAGGTTGAAGTGAGGAAACCGTTTTTGACCGAAGACCGAAGTTACCATAGATAAGATCATCAACAAAAACTGGCTTGATGA
>JAIULZ010000164.1 GCA_022565805.1 Balneolales bacterium | reverse complement strand
TTGCTCCGGCGTCGAATACGAACAAAATAGAAGGTTTTTCAAAGCCTTCTAATAACGAAAAAACTAACTCTTCAACCTAATTATACCATAAAATGAGAAGATCAAGAAACGGCCTTAGTTTAACGATAGGTAGCAGTGGTGGACCTCTCAACTCTGCAATTACCATTTTAATTTTTATAGTAGCTCCTCTTATTGCAACAGGCTACTTCTGGATGCAAACGCAAGACTTTCTGAGTACAGCCGAATTTGCTGAAGGTGAAGTCGTGAGTTATCATGAGTACACAAGTGATGGCACCAGAATGTATTCACCCATTGTTGAGTTTACCCTACCGGATGGCAACAAGCTTCAGTTCACCTCAAACTTTGGCAGCTCTTCGCAAAGTTATCAAATTGGTGAAAAAGTAGAGGTTGTTTATAGAATTGACGACCCTGAGAGTGCCAGGATAAGCTCTATTATGAACCTGTATGGATTCGTTATTTTCAGCGGTGCTTTTGCCTTGGCAGGTATGGTGTTTCAGCTTGTTGCTAAAGCCCACAGAAATAAAATTACCAGCGATGCGTAGTTTTTTAATAAATGCAGGAAAAGATGCCCGGCCGCTTTACGGCTCGAGTTAGCGACAAGAATATTAATATTAATATTAAATTTTTTCTGAGCTTACTAACAGAAAAAAAATATCAGGTCTAAGGTATAATAAAAGAATCCGAAGTTATACCAATACATTTAAATACCACGAATTCTCCAATAAAACACCATTGGTGAATTCGTGGCATTTACTACGACTTTGGAGTCCGTTCTTTTGCCCGTTTGTAGGCCATTCTGTCGATTTTCATTTTCAGTTCATCCAGATGCATCGACAACTCTTTTAGCTCATCTAAATCAGGACGATCTTTTGTGCGGTCTCGTAGGGCGTAGGCTTCGTCGCGCGCATCGGTTTTGGCTTCTTCCATGCTGTTCATGATAACGCCAATAAACAGGTTTAGCACAACCATAGTGCCTATAATCACAAAAGAGACAAAATAGGTTATGGCCAGCCCGCCTTTTGCCATTGGGGCAACACAGCCTTCCAATTCGGTATATCCCCATATCGTATGATCACAGCCGTACATGTTTATGTACATGATGTCTGTCCAATCTTCGAGGGTTACGATTCGGAACAGGGAAATTAAGCTAAGCTGCAGGTTTCCAAAATGCACAGGATCGTTATACTTAAACAGGAAAACACCCATCGTAGCATAAATATAAAAAATTACGCCCAATAGCACGCCCACATAACCAATCGATGGAATAGATTTGAGCAGCGCATTTACCAGAAGCTGTAGTTTTGGTATGGTACGTACGACCCTAAAAACGCGTAATACCCGGGCTAACCGAAATACTGCCAGCATAAAACCGTCTACATCCGGCACTAAAAAAGCGGCATAGCAGACCGCAACAATAGTGAAATCGAAAATATTCCAGGGATCATTAAAATAGCGCAGGGGTCTGTTGCCTTCTGCAGCCATTTTCATGAAAATCTCGACCAAAAAAATAAATAGTATGGCCTGATCTACCCAAAAAAGAAGTGTTTTATATTCTGCAACTTCTTCGCCGTAGGTTTGTATGCCAACCACAACTCCAGCAAGCAGAATTACAAAAAGTATAAAATTATTAAACCAGCTTGTTTCCGTAATTTTCTTACAGTAGGCTGCAAATGGGGTCATTTTCTCGTAAATACAGTTTTTCTTACTGTTCTTCTGGTTAAATTTGAATTATGCTGAATTAAAGAAACCAAAACTCGCTTAAATTACTGGTACTTTATTTCTCCCTAACGAATACCTGCTGAACTTCATTTTACCGTGTTGATGCGTAAAACTTATATAAGAGCACTTTCTAAACCTAATTAGCAAATGCCTATAGTTTTTTAAGTATGGCACAGATTATCAAAAATACAGTCCTTTGGTATTAATCAGAAGAGCTCTGCTAATATTTATGGTGCAAGAAATCCTAATTTGTTTTAAGGCAGACTTTCTAAGACCTACAATTAAGCCAAGGTAAGTTGTAGTTATTTTTTATTTAGCAACTCGTCAACTTGTTTATCCAGCCTGATAATATTAGATGAAAAGTTTTCAAAATCGTATTGTTCGCTGTCGTTTTGAAGCTGCTTCAGGATACTGTCGAATATGTTCGTACCAATTTGCTCGCTTAAACGGGTCATACCCGAAATAAATTCTTCGAGCAAAGTTGCCTCCATAAAACTTTTTAAGTCTTCGAGCACAGGTCTCAGATTTTTTTCAAAATGTTCGGCAAAGAGTTCAAGCTGCTCAGGGGTTAATTCTGAGTCTGCTGTAATATTTTGCTGTATTTGTGCGTCATGATCATAAGAAATTTTTGTGCCATCTACATTTAGATCGTTTGGAACAACACCTATTTTAGATCTTTGATATGAGGGACCTTTAGATACCGGAAAGTCTTTTATTTCATGTGGTAAAAACCCACTAAGAGCATAAAGCAGCTCATCTCTTGAGACAGGCTTTCTCAGGTAATCACTAAAAAGCTGGTTAATACGGTATTCGTCGTGCTTCATAGACGAAGCTGTAAATGCGATTATTGGGGTAGAACTGGTTGGCTCATAAGAGTGCAACACCTTAGTCGCATCATATCCATTCATTTCCGGCATACGCAAATCCATCAGGATTAAGTCGGGCAAAATATCTTTTGCTTTTTCCACACCGTCTTTTCCGTTAACTGCTTCATAAAGCTGTATACCACATCCCGCAAGAAAATTTCTTACGAGATCGCGATTAAAAGTAACATCATCTACCAGAAGCACCTTAGAACTCTTAAAATCAATACTACGGCCTTCCCAATCTACATTTACGGTTTTTGGCGGTTCGGCAGTAGTACTTTCTACATCATAGAATTCAACAATAAACGTGCTACCTTTACCTATTTCGCTTTCCAAATGTATCTCGCCACCCAGTTTTTGTACCAGCTTTCTGGTAATTGCAAGCCCAAGCCCCGTACCATCATAATTACGGGTTATGTTACTTTCTACTTGAAAGAAAGAAGAAAAAATGTCATCGTGATATTTCTGGTCTATACCAATTCCCTCATCCTTCACGCTCAGGGCAATGGTCATCATATGGTCGGATGTGCCACCCGGGCGTACTTCAGCAGAAATGATAACATCTCCCTTAGCTGAAAACTTAATAGCATTCCCAACCAGATTAAACATTATCTGGCGTAAACGAACATCATCCAATAAAATGGTTTCAGGCAGATCCTGAGCGATGTTTATTTTTAAGCTAATGTTTTTGTCTTCCGCTTTTTTGGCAAATAGCTGAGTTATTTCATTTAATACCTGTCTTATTCGAATCGGTTCTTCCTGAATCTCAAGCTGACCAGACTCAATTTTAGATAAATCAAGGATATCGTTTATGAGCGATAACAGCGTTCTACCGCTACTCATTATAGTAGATAAATAATTACGGCTCAGACTCGTATCAGCAGAGTTTAGCAAGATCTCGCTGAACCCAAGAATGGCATTCATGGGAGTGCGGATTTCATGGCTCATGTTAGCCAAAAACTCAGATTTTGCCTTGTTGGCGTCTTCGGCTATTTTTCGTGCTCGAATAATTTCAGTTTCAAAGCGTTCGCGATAAATAGATCCGGCAATAATATTTCCGGCGAGCTCTAATAAAGTAATATGCTCCGGCGACCACTTTCTTTCTTGTTTAACCGAATCGAAACCAATAAAGCCAATAAACTCTTCCCCATAGAACATGGGTATAGCAAGTAGTGAAATTATATTTTGAGGTTCAAGTATTTCTTTCTCTATAACAAACTCATCCGGTATTTCAGAGACTCTTGGTATGTATACGTATTCTTTTCGGCCAAACTTTTCTTTCCATTTTGGCACAACTTCAAATGGTAAGCCCTGCAGATTATCTATTTCTTTCGAAATACCATCGGCACACCACTCGTAGGTATTATCAATTTCGTCTTCAACCGGCCTGTGCTCAAAAATGTAAACTCGGTCTACCTGAGCATAGTTACCAAGAGCATTTAGCGTATTATCGACTGCTTCCTTAATCTGATCGAGCCTTGCTTGTACCAAGCTGGAAGCAAAGCTGGTTATGAGAGTATTAAGTCGGTTTAGTGACCGTAATTTTTCCTCACTTTCGAGATGGGCAAGCTGCTTATTTTTAGTAGGTGTTATCACACCAGACCCTCGAATAGTCTTTTCGTCTGTATAAATAGGTCGTCCAATACCTTCGAGCCAGTGAAATTCTCCATCTTTATGCTGGATCCGAAACTCACAGCCCCACTCTTTTTTATGAGCAAGACTCTCCCTTAAGCTAAGGTAAAACTCTTCCTGATCCTCCGGGTGAATGTTTAAATACAAAATTGTCGGATCTTCGAGCAAAGAAGCTGCCGGAAAGCCCATGTAGTCATCCAGACCTGAACTCACGTTCGTAAAACGAATTCTTTTTGTTTCTACCGGTGCCTCAAATTCAAATACCATGCCGGGAATAGCATGTATATCGAATTCGCTTTTAGCAGTGTCTGTACTTTTGCTTTTACTTTTGCTCATTTTAATTACTTGAGTCTTCAGTAGGATAAATTAACTGATACTTCTATTTAAGATAGTTTATCAGAACGGTGGTTAGAAGATAATGCTACGTCTACACGCGAACCTGCAATATTGCAGATTGCGTTGAAAGCATGAGAGCCTTTATCAGATTAATGTCTATCAAGACTTAGCGACCCCTTAACTACAAAAACTTCTGTTTGTTATGCATCAGGACTTAAATATGCCAGCTAAGGTGAAAACAACCTTTAAGCTGCATCATAATGTTTTGAATTAATTCGTAAGAAGGTTTCAATAAACCAAATTAGAAAAATCGCAAGAGCGAAAAATTGGTCTTATCCAGAATCAGAGCCTCAATGGATCGCGACCATTACGTACACGTCAGATAAGTATCGGTTCAGTAAAGCTTCCTTAAATTGTGTTGTAATTTACACCATACATACTAATAAAACCAACACTTACAGAAAATACAAGCTACTTTTAATAAGTGATTAGGAGGCAGAAACTTAAAGAGATGGAGATGCTTTTCAATTAATTGAATAAACAAATAAGATAGGCTAGGGAATAAAAAAGAGAATCTGACTGCACTAAGGTGCAAAATATTTCAGCTCTGGTGCAATAGAGCTTTAGTATTCTATAAATTTAATAAGGTGCAAACTTAAAATGGTTAGAATATAAAGACAAATATTCAACACTAATCTACTAAAAGGTGCGCAGTCAGATTTTTCATTTTAAATTAAATTAACCTCAAAAGGATTCCATCCACAATTCGACAAACGGCCCTTATTTATCGACGAATATTAATAAATTCTAATCTTACTTTATAAAATAGACTGCATTCAAAGTCTACTATTGCCTATAAATATCAGAGCGCCAAACCTTCATCAGACCTTATGAGTGTTTTTTGAACCAAGACATTTCTTATTTACCTTTAATTAGCTGCTTCAGTTCAGCCAAAAACATCATTGCCTGTATGGGCGTCATGCTATTAAGATCGGCATCTTTTACACGCTCACGCACTTTTTCTGCTACGGGATCGGCAGGTGGTGTAAATAAATCGAACTGAGGCAGTTTTTCCTGTTTCGGTATTCGCTGAGAGAGATTGTCTGTAGCCGATTTCTTTTGCCCCGCACTCGAAACAGCCGTTGACTTTTCGCCTTCTTTATCCCCGGGATTTGTATCGCGACCTACAGCCCCGTTTTTGTTGGTTATATCAAGGCTGTGCTGCTCCAGATTAAATAAAATCTCCCGGGCCCTTTCAATCACAATATCGGGCAGACCCGCCATTGCTGCCACCTGAATGCCGTAGCTATGATCAGAGCCACCGCGAACCAGTTTCCTCAGAAAAATAACCTTACCTTCATGCTCCTTTACCTGCACGTTATAATTAATAACGCGCTCATAAAGGCTTTCAAGCTCATTCAACTCGTGATAGTGAGTTGCAAAAAGCGTTCGGGCAGCAACCCGTGGCTGATTATGCAGATATTCTGCGAGAGACCAGGCAATACTCAAGCCATCAAAAGTGGAAGTACCACGGCCCACTTCATCCAGCAAGATTAGCGAACGTGCGCTCGCATTATTCAGAATATTGGCCGCTTCGTTCATTTCTACTAGGAAAGTACTCTCCCCGGCCGAAAGATTATCGGATGCACCAACTCTTGTAAAAATCTTATCCACCAGCCCCACCCTCGCAAAAGAAGCCGGCACAAAGCTGCCGACCTGCGCCATGAGCACAATAAGGCCGGTTTGCCGCAGTATGATACTCTTACCCGCCATATTCGGACCGGTAATAATCATGAGCTGCTCTTTATCTGTATCCAGATAAATATCGTTCGGGATAAAAGGCTCGCCCAAAGGCAGCGTACGCTCCACAACCGGATGCCTGCCCGATTCGATTCGTATTTCATTTGAGCTATCGACCTCCGGCTTCACATAATTAAAATGAAAAGCTGATTCGGCCAGACTTTGCAAACAATCGAGGGCAGCAATCGCGCGAGCATTTTGCTGAATTTTAGGCGCAAACTCTGCTGTCCAGGTCCGGAGCTCATTAAAAATCTCGAACTCAAGCGTATTCATTCGCTCTTCGGCGCTAAGAACTTTTTCCTCAATTTCCTTCAATTCGGGGGTGATGTATCTCTCGGCATTAACCAGCGTTTGTTTCCGTATAAAAGTATCGGGCACTTTATCCTGATGCACCTTTGTAACTTCTATATAATATCCAAAAACCTTGTTATATCCCATTTTCAGGGAGCTGATTCCGGTTTCTTCAATCAGCTTTCGCTGAATTCCGGCAATATACTTTTTGCCATTGCGCGCGATATCGCGTATTTCCTGCAGCTCATCAGAAAAGTTCTCTTTAATGATACCGCCATCCCGTATTCCGGCCGGCGGATCTTCTACGATCGCTTCTTTAATACGCTCCTGCAGCTCAATTAAAGCACTTAGTTCATCCCTTAACCTGGTTACGAGTGGTGCCGTAAATGCTTGAAGATGCATTTTAAGCGGAATAATACGCTCAAGCGATAGCTGAAGCTGCTGCAAATCCCGAGCGTTGGCGCGTCCCACCGAAATACGTGAAATAAGCCTCTCAAGATCCCCGATCTGATCCATTTCATCACGAACCATCAGCCGGATTTCATGATTGCCAAAGAAAGCCTCAACAGCATCCAGCCGCTCCTGAATATCGTCTAAATTTTTGAGGGGCCGCATTATCCATTTGCGCAGCTCCCTTGCCCCCATCGCTGTTTTGGTATCATCGAGAATGGAAATAAGCGTACCCTCCGTGCCGGAATGCTGCAGACTTGAGGTTAACTCCAGATTACGCTTGGTTGCGGCATCCAGCACCATATAACCCGTATTTTCAAAAGGAAAAATCCGGCGAAGATGTCCCAAAGAAGCCCGCTGATTTTCTTTTATATAATGAAGCAAAGCACCGGCCGCAATTTGGGCAATCGGCAGCTCCTCTACCCCAAAACCTTTTAGACTGTGGGTTTTAAACTGATCTACGAGCACCTGATAGGCATACTCATAATCAAAAATCCACTCTTCCTGATGCGTAATCATATATTTATGAAGCCAGTCGGGCAGCTGATCCTTCATTTTTTTAGATACCAGAACTTCGCTGGGGTTAAACATACTCAAAATCGACTCCAGCTCATCGGCAGCTACCTGACACAAAGCAAACTCACCGGTAGAAATATCCGAAAATGCCACACCAGCCGTACTACCGCTCCAATGCAGCGCAAAAGCATAGTTATTCTGGCGATGTTCGAGCAGCTTATCCGACATTGTAACACCCGGAGTTACGATTTCGGTAACCTCGCGGTCCACAATTTTCTTCTTTTGCGCCTTCGCCTCCGCCGGATCTTCCGTCTGATCGCAAACCGCAACCCGGTGACCTTTCTTAACCAGTTTAGGCAAATAATTATCCAGCGCATGATACGGAAAACCAGCCAAGGGCGTCTGATCACCCCCATTATTACGTTTTGTTAAGGTAATACCCAGCTCTTTGCTAATCAAAACTGCATCATCCGAAAAAGTCTCATAAAAATCTCCCACCCGAAAAAGCAAAATGGTACCCGGATGCTCTGCTTTAATCGTATTATATTGCCGCATTAAGGGGGTTTCAGACTTAGATGATTTCATAAATTAAATCGAGTTCAAAGAAAATTAAAACGCAAGATGCACAAAATATGCGTAAACACCCTTTCTATCAACAGAATCGGAGGATTATGAAAAGCTTTAACAGAAAACCCCTTTAAAAACTAAGAGACCACTTATTTTTAAAAAATGATGATGAATCTCCTGCTCATAATCTCTTATTAGCCCGATTTTTAGCTCCGGGGAGAGATTGAAGATCCCAAATTAGCCCAAGCTGAAGCATGGGCTATTGAGATTTTGCGCCTCGGTTG
>JAIULZ010000163.1 GCA_022565805.1 Balneolales bacterium | reverse complement strand
TGTTGAGCCCGCTCCGAAAAGTCAAATTTGAACCACGAGGTCACGAAGACTCGAAGTTTCACGAAGGTAAGTAATTGTTTTTATAATATGATATTTTGCGCTTGAAGACATAAATTTCGAATTAGAGATTAAGCGGAGTAGCCTCAATTTTTAATCTCTTTATAAGTAATCATAAGAACATTCTTGCGCCCTCGTTTTATTAAGCCATTGTAAAATCAAAAAAGCCGCACTGAGAAGAATTCAATGCGGCTTTACATTCGAAGAAGCTCTTAATTATTGCTTTAAGCAGCCTGCAGTGCCGGGCTTGTACGCCTGATTAATTCGAAGCTTCCAAAAATAACGCTGGTATAAAAAAGATCGCCTAATAAAGTATAATGGAAAAAAGGAATGGCCATGGTATAACTTGCGAGTAATCCTTCGAGCGTAAAGGGGTAGTAGGGCGATACAAGCCAAACGCCAAAGTTGGTTACCAGATAAAAAATAACGGAGGCACCAACAGAAGCACCCGCAATACGCAGCGGACTTATTTTTTTGCCGAGCATAAATCCAATAAGAACAATTAATGCGAAAGAGCCATAAACAAATAAAAGAGTGCTGTGTAACCCGATAATAAGATCGCTTATGAGCATTATAACCACAGGAATCAATAAAGCCATACGCTTATCTTTAAAATAAGCTCCGCCAAAGAGCGCAATGGCTGCTATTGGCGCAACATTTGGGGGGAAAGGTAAAAATCTTGAGAGAACAGCGATTACGATTATACCGCAAATAAGAAAAAACTTTGTGTTAAACATGCGAATCAATAAGAGTTGAGCAAAGAATTAAAAACTAGTTAGCGTGCCAATATAAGGTTTTATGGGAACTGGTTAAAGCCAACATTTCGCAAAGCGGGTTATTGAATACATTCTGTATCTCTAAAATGTGCCCGGCTCTCCAAAAGCATTGGTAGCACGATAAACTTTCTGAGTTGGATGCCAGTAGAGGGTTAATGCATCGCTGATAATCTTGTGGTTTTCATCTAAAATGGCCAGTTCAAAAAGAATAACACTGCTACTGTATGGTGCATCGCTGAAGGAAGTCATTTTTAGAGCGTAACCATTTGGGGCAGGTATTTGATCTATAAGAGACTCGCCATGCTGGTCTTTCATCGACTGCGGATCTACACTAAGTAGCGATATAATCATGCCATCGGCTTGTTTGCCCAATACTTCCAGCCGGCTTACGGCGAGGTCGAAACCAAAGCCAAGCAGCTCTTCCATAGCTTCATCATCTAAATTAAGGTCTTCGGTCAGGATGACATCATGCATTCCGTTACCGTTAATGTCTTGCTGCTGCATGAGTACCTTAAATTCGCCGGGGAAAAGATCCCTTAGGTCACCCGATAGCGTAATCTCGGCCTCTGATTCAATTAATTGGTTTAATTCTTGCAGGTCTCTGGCTATCATGGGTACCGGTCTGTCGGTCAGGTCGGTGTCATGCTCGGTAACGTCTACTACCTGACGCAAAAAAAGCCACGCGAATCCAATTATGGCTAAAACCATCAGGAAAATGAGAACATTTAATAGAGAGCCTTTCTGATTTTCTTTTCTGCGTTTCTTTTTTGTAGCCATATTAGAAGTTTAAAGAATTAGTAACGGATAAAGAGACAAGCTTATAGCTTTTTATTACGAAGATAATATACGGATTTCCAAAGTCGCGCGGAATTTGCCTGCTTTCATCATACAATCCCCAAGAATAAACCGATTTGAGCAAATATTACGAAAGCGCTGCATATATGGTTAGTTATTTTGGTTTATCATAAAATTGAGGTAGTGAAGCTTTGGGTTCGTATGGTGCAAAACACTACAAGGAATTCTGCATTTTACAATGGATATCGGAATGGAGAATGGCTGTTGATATCAGTTTTTTGTAACCATAAAATGCGTAAAAGAGAGTGAAGATGTCTCATTGGTAAATTTGTGATCTTCGTCTGATGCTAATGAGAGCTCTAAAAACGAGGAGGTGCGGCTACATTAAACTCCTGAACAAAAAAAGCCGGTACGAGTACCGGCTTTTGTAATCACATTGTAAAAAAGAAAAGATCTTACTTTTCTTTCGTAACCTGAAGCGAAATGTCGATTGTTACATCATCCCCTATTACGGCAGTGGATGCCCAATCGCCTGTTCCAACGCCAAAATCGTTACGCTTTAGCATTAATGAGCCATGAAGGCCGGCAACCAGCGTATTCTCTCTCATAAGATGATCGCGAACCCCAAGAAATTCGAATGGTAATTCTATTTCGCGAGTAACATCTTTAATTGTAAGCTGCCCCAGTGCAACATAGCTCGTGCCCTCTACATGACGAACATCGGTGCTGCGGAAGTGCATTTCGGGGAAACGCTCAGCATCAAAAAAGTCTGCGGTGCGAAGGTGACCATCACGGCGTTCTACATTTGTGTTTACAGAGGCTACTTTAACGCGCACATCGATTTCGGAAGTCTCCGGGCTATCGGGATTAAAGCTTACTTTGCCTTCGAAGTCGTTAAAAGTTCCAGGAACGGGATTAAAAAAGTGATTGATCCGAAACAAAATATTGCTGTGGGCGCGGTCAATATCCCAAACCATAGTATGGTTATGCTCTTTGGTTAGCTCACCGTTGCCGGCATATGCATAAGCGGTAAAGCTAGTAAGACTAGTAAGAAGTAAAAAGGAAAGAATAAATGATTTCATGATATGAGGTTGATTAAAGGTTTTAATTTGATTTTTTAATTTAGCTTAAATTGTTTGTTTAAACAAATAACCTGTATTCATATAGAACCGTTCCCGCATAAAAAAAAAGTGCATACTTAATACCGGCTGATTCCCGTTCATAGTTCATTAACTTCAAAAATGCGGTTAATATGTTAAAACATGTTTTTAAACAATGATTTTTGGACAATTTATTATCCCAGAATTCGCTAAACGGTCAAAAACGAATTAAATAAGGCGAATAATTGCCGATTTACTTTTTTTATCCTGCATTTTGCCATTTAGGTTTGAATTATGAATGGGTATAATTATCCTATTGTTTATAAGTTTATAACTGCAACAATGAAAAAAACCACCGATTTAATCTATTATGAAAATTTTATTTAAAGCGTTTACAATAACAATAATGCTCATGTTTGCCGGTATTTCAAGCGTAATTGCGCAGGGTATGCCACCTCAAATGCAGCAGCAAATGCCCGATATGGATGTTTCTGATGATGAGCTTAAGAAATTTGTAGGCGTTACACTTGAGGCGCAACAAGTGCAGATGGAAGCGCAGGAAGACATGATTGATATAGTTGAAGAAGCAGGCTACACCGTTGAGCGTTTTAATGAAGTGCTCACAGCAATGCAGCAAGGACAAACTGAAGAAGATCTCGGAATGTCTTCTGCTGATATGGAGAAATTTGATGAAATTATTGCTGATCTTGATGTGATTCAGCAAGCCGTTGAAACGAATATTATTTCTATAATCGAAAAAAACGACATGGAAATTGAGCGTTTTCAGGAAATAAATATGGCTGTTCAAATGAGTCCTGAACTCCAGGAAAAATATCAGCAGTATGCCATGGAAATGATGAACGGTTCTGAGTAAGAATAAATCATTTCGCAAAGTCTGCTCTTAGGATATCTAAAAAGCCCGGTAATTTATTTTGCCGGGCTTTTCCATTTAGTGTTTTTTATCCAAAATCTCCAGGGTAATAAGGCATCCTCTTCGGCATAGGCTATACCCACCCGCGGTCCGCTTTCAAATGGGATATGATCATGGCTTTTGCTTGTATCCCGGCAAATATATATTTGCTGAGAAGCACAAAGATCTGTGCCATTGTGCTCTTTTGTAATACCCATCGCACAGCTGAGTATACCGGGTCCACCGGTTAGTTTGTTTTCGATACGTTCTAAACCGCGTCTTTCAAGCATAATCTCTGTGCCTTCGACAGGCTCAAGAGCGCGAATTAATACTGCTTCCGGTATTCCTTTTTTATTACACACCACATTAAAAAGGTTATGTATGCCATAGCAAAGGTAGACATAGGCTGTGCCCCCCTTTTCGAACATGGTTTTAGTGCGTTTGGTAAACTTACCCAAATGCGCGTGACATGCTTTATCTCCAACCGCAGCATAGGCCTCGGTTTCAACTATTCTGCCGGCCGTAACTTTTCCGCTAATATTGGTAACCAGTACGCAGCCAAGTAGTTCCTTTGCTATCTGCACTACATCAGTTCTCTCATAAAAGTCCCGCTCTATACAGTTGTTGAATTCCATATTTCAATAGTTTCAAGTAAATAGTAAATAAGGTATTAGCGTAATGAAAACTTCGAAGAACCACCTTTTTGCCACGTACTCTTTCCCGGATCAAAAAAAGTTTTCATTCAACAAAATTTCTAAGCTGTGTTGTTCATAGGTAAATAGTTGATTGAATGTATCGCTGAGTGCTTTATTCAGAGACATCATTTTAAGTTTAAAATTCTATGCCCCACAGTGCAACGAGCAAAGCGATTCCCACGAAATGAAACTTGCTATTGGACTACATTGTCTTGGAAATGGTTTGCTCATTGTACTACCTTATGTTTTCGCAACCGTTACACTGCCGACTTGCCCAAAACCCAATATTCTGTTGAAAAATGAAGACTTAGGAAATCAGATTCCCATAAAATTGCCAAATAAAGATGAACTGAAAGTCGTGCAGCATAATTTGAAGCAAGCAGTTTAAAGAAAATAAAGGTCGCTGAAAATCAGTTATAGAAAGCTTTTCAAAAGGGCAGTTATGAAAGCCTTCTTAAAGCCGATAAAGTATTGTTATGAATGATCGCAAGTTGCGATTTGTTTAGATTAATGTATAGCAATGGTACATCCATATTAAACTAATTGAAGTAATCGTAAAAAGAATAGTTTTGCAAAGACTTTTGGAACAGCTGAACATAAACATTTGAGTTTCATGTCTAAATAGTTAAGTTCCTGCTGTCAAAATAAAGAGATAATCGTAGCTAACTTTAATAAAACATTAGATAAAGAGTATAATAGCGGCAGTTCAAAAACACCTGCGTCTGTTCATGCGTAGTTACTGCCGGATACTCAGTTATGCATAGTATTGATATTGCGGTATTTGCAATTTATATGGTCGCAGTGCTGGCCGTTGGGTTTTATTTTTTGCGCAAAAACACCGGCAGCGAAGATTATTATCTTGGCGGCAGAAAAATGAGCTATCCACATATTGGCCTTTCTGTGGTAGCAACGGATGTTGGCGGTGGGTTTTCAATCGGATTGGGCGGCCTCGGTTTTGTGATGGGGGTCGCGGGTTCATGGATGCTTTTTACTGGCTTGATTGGCGCATGGCTTGCGGCTGTTTTCCTCATTCCGCTGGTTAAACCACTGGCCGATAAGCACAGCTTTTATACCATGCCGGAGCTTTTTGGCTATTTTTTTAACAGCAAAGTTGCCATTGCAGCCGGGGTGATTTCTGCTGTTGGATACCTGGGATTTACCAGCTCTCAAATTCTGGCCGGAGCCGTTTTAGCATCATCTACATTCGAGCAGGTCAGCCTCGACACGGCTCTGTGGGTTATGGGATTTATCATTGTAGTTTACACGGTGGCCGGTGGCATTAAAGCCGTTATTTACACCGATACAGCGCAGTGGATTCTTCTTTTGAGCGGCCTTATTTTTATTGGTTTGCCGCTTTCTTATCAGGCTGTCGGGGGGTATGAAGCCATTGTAGCCACTGTTGAGCCGGAGTTTCTGAGCCTCGCAAATGTAAGCTGGCAGCAAATTGTTAATTGGGGAGTTACAATTATCCCGATTTGGTTTGTGGGCATGACCTTGTACCAGCGAATTTATGCGAGTAAAAGCGTAAAAGATGCGAAAAAAGCATGGTATATGGCCGGTTTGTTTGAATGGCCGATTATGGCATTCATGGGGGTTTTGCTTGGTTTATTTGCGCGGGTTGCCGCCGAGCAGGGCATGTTTGCCTACATGGGGTTTGCCGGCGTAGAAGATATCCATCAGGAGCAGGGATTGCCGCTTTTGCTAAGAACTGTTCTGCCCGTTGGCTTAATGGGGTTAATGATGGCCGCTTATTTTTCAGCCATTATGTCTACTGCCGATAGCTGCCTGGTTGCGGCTTCCGGTAACGTAACCGGCGATCTTTTGCGTAAATGGCTTGGGCTGGATATGTCTGATTCCAAGCTGATAAGAATCTCTCAGGTAGTAACTCTTCTATTGGGTATTGTCGCGCTATTGCTCGCAACCGTTATGGAAACCGTACTTGATCTTATGCTGCACTCGTATGCCGTTATGGTTTCCGGACTTTTGGTTCCGGTTATAGGAGCGCTCTACTGGCAAAAGTCGAGTAGTGCAGGCGCATTGTCTGCTATGGCTTCCGGTGGTGCTGTTACTCTTTTGCTTACCATAATGTCATATTCCGATGACTTCGGTCTGCCGTATGGTCTGGATCCCATCATATTCGGACTCGCAGCAGCCGTGCTTGCATTTATTTCAGTATCGTTAGTCAGGCCGGATTTTAATGAAAAAAGTCTTCGATAATTTACTCAGACTGAAATTGATTTGACCAGTTATCTTATCCCGATGAATACGCATTCATACTTCTTTTATTAAGAAATGATACATTGCTTAAGCACTATATTCAACGGAAAAAGCTATCAGAGGGCTTTGAAAAACCTTCGATTTTATAGCTAATGCCCCCAAGTTTTATAAAAAGACCTTGATCAAAAAATTATGAATAAATTTATGGCTTCACTATTTAAGCCGTAATTTGCAAGAAGTAGAAATTTGTTAATTCTAACGTAATTAGGAGAATATGTTTGATATCACTGTTATAGAACCCGGAGAAAAAGAAAAAAAAGAGCATGAGGTTACTTCTGTGGTAGATTTCCTGTTTGAGCATTTGGATCAGTTTGGCGATCCTAAGCAGGATATTATGAAATGCGCAGATTATGCCCTGAGTACAGGCCCCGGCTATGGCGGCTTCATTGTGCGGGCGTGGGATCCTGAGAAAAAGCAGGTAGCCGGTGCCGTAATCGTAAATGAAACAGGAATGAATGGCTATATACCGGAAAATCTTCTTGTGTATATAGCTGTACACGGTGGCTACCGCGGCAAAGGTTTGGGAAAAAACCTGATGAAAACAGCTATGGACAGAGCCAAGGGCGACATTGCACTGCACGTAGAGCCAGACAACCCGGCACGCTATTTGTACGAAAAACTTGGATTCACAAATAAATATCTCGAAATGAGGTACAAACAGAAATAAACCAATGGCCTATTTAAAACTCTACAGAGACAAATTAAGCCACAACTATAAATTTTTAAAATCCAAATTCGAAGGCCGCGATATCGAATGGGGTGTGGTTACGAAGCTTTTCTGCGGTAACCGCGAAATGATTCAGGAAGTTATTAATCTTGGTGTAAGAGAGGTTCACGACTCAAGAATCAGCAACTTGAAGGTCGCAAAGGAAATTAACCCAGATGTACAGACGGTCTATATTAAACCTCCACCTAAAAAAATCATCGAAGATATTATTCGATGGGCCGATGTAAGCTTCGATTCCGATATCAGCACGATTGAGCTACTGTCGAAAGAAGCCGAAAAGCAAGGAAAGTCGCACAAAATTATCATTATGATTGAGATGGGCGATCTTAGAGAAGGCGTAGTTCGTGATGAGCTCATAGATTTTTATGAACAGGTGTTTAACCTGCCTAATATTAATGTGGTGGGACTTGGCACCAATCTAAATTGTATGCACGGAGTTATGCCAAACGCCGATAAGCTCATTCAGCTTACCTTGTACAAACAGATTATTGAGCTTAAGTTCAACAAAAAAATCCCTTGGATTTCAGGTGGTACCTCGGTTACGGTTCCACTGCTCCTAAGAGAAGAAATTCCGGGTGGCGTAAATCACTTCAGAATCGGAGAAGCGCTGTATTTCGGCCTCGATCTGTTCACTAATCAAACAATTCCGGGTATGGAAGACTCGGTAATGGAGCTTTTCTCACAAATTATTGAGCTTCATGAAAAGCCCATTGTTCCAAGTGGGGAACTCGGCATGGATCCGCAGGGAAATAAAGCGGTTATCGACGAAAAGAATTTTGGAAAAACGAGTCATCGGGCAATTCTGGACATTGGCTATCTGGATATTGACCCAAAATATCTGATTCCGGTTAATGAAGACATCAAAATCGTTGACGCAAGTTCCGATATGCTTGTTGTTGATGTGGGTGGAAATAA
Source organism: Balneolales bacterium (assembly GCA_022565805.1). Lineage (GTDB taxonomy): Bacteria > Bacteroidota > Rhodothermia > Balneolales > Cyclonatronaceae > Cyclonatronum. The sequence continues at coordinate 272 of JAIULZ010000163.1, read as the reverse complement.
GTCCAATTATCAAGTGGGCGATATGGTTCGTTTTCGAATGAAGTATATGGGCGCACTCGGTATAATGAATTCGCATTATATAGAGAAGTTCGTGGAATAGCGAACTCATCACCCTAAATCCATCATATTTTATAAAGACCCGTCTGAAGATTTTTTCAGAGCGGGTCTTTTTTTTGGCATATCTTGCTGATTTCAAGAGTCTTGCAATTGTTCAATATTAGCTTAACTTCCGCAAAAAGACCGTGTAGTGGCTACAAATCAACTTGTTTAAC
>JAIULZ010000162.1 GCA_022565805.1 Balneolales bacterium | reverse complement strand
CCCATAACCAAATTATAGGCTATCAAATTGAAGATTATAAATCACTTTTGCTGATTCCTCTATTCGAACTGCCACAGTTGAATAACACATGCTTAAAAAGCCGATAACTAAATTATAGGCAGGGTTAATTTTCTGATTAAAATTCCTTTTCGCCTATCCTGAGATTCTTGCTCCCAAAATAGATTTCTTTAGAATTTGATTTTATTTAGTTGTACACAGATTTTAGCGCACTTTTTTTGCAACTTAGTACATCAATCTGTTTCATATCCATTATTTTAGAAGTTCTTTTCTTAGATAGGACACCCGGCTTTACAACGAAGAAAAATTCAGCTTTCACAATTAGAATTCCCAATTTTTATGCAACCCGATCCCGAGTTTATGATTAAACTGGTACAGGCGCGAATGCCTTTTGGTCAGTACGAAGGCCGCTATCTTACCGATTTACCCGTTCATTATCTGGAGTGGTTTTCGCGTCAGGGTTTTCCGGCAGGCGTACTCGGCAATCAGCTCTCGACCATGTATGAAATTAAAACCAATGGTCTTCAATCTATTCTTAGGCCCATCATTCAAGAACACAGAAACTCGGGGCGTTAATTGGAATTAAGCACATTCCTGATCTTGGAAAATTATAATCAGCGATCAAAGGCTTCATCATAAAATAGTTCTGCTTTTACAGGCTGTGCACGTCCTTTGTACACTTTCAAATATAGCCTAACGGCGTTGTGCGGATCAGTGCGCAAAAACCTTGACTCCATTTCCGAATTCTCCTCTACAGTTTCGGGCCGTTTGCTCCCTTCTTCAATTTCCCGAAAGCGCATGGATGATAAACCCCTGATATGAAACATTTCTCCTCTTTCGGTTTCATTCATCGCAACTTGTACCTGCAGATAGCTGGTAGTTTCTTGCGGTCGTTTTTTATGCAGGGTGAAGCTATTCTGACCCTCATCTGCATCTGCGTTGATTTCAAGCCACGCATTTATATATCTGAACGATTCGTTTCTGGCTTTCTCAACAAGCTCATGCGGCTGTTCTGCTGCAGATAATGGGGGAAATGGCAGACTGAAATACATAAATCTGTTCGTATCGACCGAACTCATGCGGCGGTTTTCATCTATCAATACAATAGTTTCGCCCAGTTTATTAATCTGTGTTGCTATAAACCAAGTGTAGACGGGTACAAAAATCGCTATGCAAACCAGCAATAGAAAAGTAGCTGTCCGAATGTAAGAAAATGAGCGCGGCTTCATTGTGATGGTAAATCCTCCCCAAAGCGGTAGGCTGGCTTTCGCTCAGCAATATCGTTTTTTCTGTTTTGAATTATAAGCTTGTTAAGCAAAACAAACAGAGCCCCCGCAACCAGAAAAGCCAGGCCTCTTACCCAGATTTCCCAATCGCTTTCCAGCAGATGACGGCCAGAGGCCACAAATAATAAAAATAGGCCTGTGTTTAAAGAAAGCGGATCTCCTTTTCGAATACCCCGGGCAATCATTTCTGCTGCTATCCACAGCAAAAGAATATTAGCCAATACTAAAGACGCTATTGGGGAAAAGAGGTGAAGGACCGTAATAGCAGTTGCGAAAAGGACCCAGACAATCTCGAGCTTTGCCTGATATGTAAATCTGTTGCTGGAAATAATTCGCTGATAAAAAAGAGCGCCAGCCAGTATAATTATCACTCCGATAATTACATTACCGGGCCATTGAAGACTTAGCTCTGCCAGATTAGTCTCCCGTTTCAAAAAAGCCAGACGAAATATACACATCAAAAGCAGACCTAAGCCAACGGTGTACACTGGCGACTTCCATATACGGTTAGGCCCGGAGATTTTCGTCCATACAAATGAGGAGCTCATTAGCGCGAGTGATGCCGCAGGATATATAAACCAAACCATTTTATTTTCCGCAAAGGCCAGTGGCAAAGAAATACTTACTGCAAGAAAAAGGACCCACTCTGTTGCATAGCAAATCCGGTCTCTTCCAAAAAGCAGTTTTTGTTGGTATCCTGCAAGAGTAATGCTCAAAAACACAATAACAATCCATCCACTGCTCCAGCCGAAGAGCTCGTACTTGTAGACAGAATGCATCCAAACAAGGGCCAGCGCACACAAAGCTGCAAAAAGAAAGCCAAGGCGACTTCCTGTAAACCAAAGCCAAAAAGCCGCTAATAAAGATAAAAACGTAAAGTACCCGCTATAACTGCCCTGATACTGATGTATATCCGACATAATGAAAACCGATGCTGCAGCAGAAAGTATGAATAACATTCCAGTAGCTTCTTTTTCGAAAATACCGTAGGCTTTATCAGGCAACATGTAGATACGTGCAGCATACGCAGCGGAAAAAAGTGGTAAAGAAAGTGCCAAAATCGATTGATTATTTACAGAAAGATTTTCCCAGTTTTGTGCCACCAAAAGAACGATACCTACAGCGGCAAATAGCAGACCGATAAGCTTAAAAATGAGGCTACTCCGCCCCGCCGACTCCTCATATTCTGGTTTTTGCTTGTGCTGCTGCTCCCACTCCATAATGCGGGAGGCCTGGGATTCATCCAGTAAATCGGCTTCGATCCAGCGTTTTAGGGCTTTTTCAATGGCAGCATTCATAATTCTTGGATTAAATTTCTACTTTACTTCAGCACTTCAGTAAATGATGAGAAATCGGTGAAACACGATTAGACTTTTTCGTTTTACACTTCCTTTGGTTTAAAGGCGAACTAACGGGCATAATTTTTTTTGACACACAAGGCTATACTTTTACGCATAGAAGAACAGGAAATGGGTCAACAGAAAACATCATGATTTTATCCCATCCTGTGCGGCTAAAGTTTAGGAATCATAAAGCTTTGTTCAAATGCCCTTGCTGTTAGCCGTTAACGGGCAGTACTGCTATGAAACGGATTCATAGTCTAATGCTGTCATAATTTTAAATAATACAATACTTCGTACTATGGCAAAATATACAGTATTAATTCTGGTTTTAAGCGGCTTGTTTTTAAGCGGTTGTTACAACGCACGCGTAACTACAGGCGCCACACCATCTAACCAAACTATAGAGCGCCCATGGGCAAGTGGCTTCCTGTTCGGGCTTGTTCCACCCAGCACAGTTAACGCTGCGAATGAGTGTCCGAACGGTGTAGCAGTTGTAGAAACAAAGCTTTCTTTTCTTAACATGCTTGCCGCTGGTTTCACTTTTAACTTGTATACGCCAATGAATATCAGCGTTACTTGTGCTGCGGGCAGCGCAGAGCTACCGGAAGATGCTCAGATTATCGATCTCGCTACAAATCTCGAAAAAACAGATGCTCTGCGTAATGGAATTTCTGAAGCAGCTGAGCTTTCTCAAAAAAGTAATGCTCCGGTTTACCTTATGACACGTTAATCTTTTGTAGTTTTTTCTCAAACCCTTAGGATAGAAACCGTCCTCATATTTTAGTTTAAATAAGAGGGCGGTTTTTTTTGCTTTCTATGGTGATGGGTTTTCCTATGAGATTTTACTACAGAAAAGTTTTGGTTTGTTAAGCAGTTTAGAGAAAAATGTGATTTGTGAATTATTTGACCGGAGACCGAGAACGCATCCACGGGATGCATATAGATAAATAAATCACTCCCGAATGAGCAAATATCTGTATCCAGTTCATACACATTTTTCTGAAGTTCTACTCAATAAAAAAGCCTGCTCCAGATCCGGATTTACCGGTGGAAGCAGGCTTTTTTAGTTTCTAAACAATGATTCAGCTCGTTTTTAATTCCGAACTAAATATCATCTTTATTTTAATGTGAATCTAATCTGGCTCTTACCTTATTTGATAAGCGTCATTTTTTTCGTCATCACAGCAGCACCGGCCTGCATGCGGTAAATATAAACACCGCTTGCAAGAGAGCGAGCATCGAAGCTTACCGTGTGGTAGCCCGCCGTTTGATTACCGTTAACGAGGGTAGCAACACGCTGACCCTGAATATTGAAAACATCAAGGCGTACATCAGATGCTTCGGGCAGAGCGTAGCGAATCTGTGTAGTCGGGTTAAACGGGTTCGGATAATTTTGATCGAGACCAAGCTCAACCGGAAGCTCGGGCAGACCAACACCCGAAGACAGCGGAGCAGGTTCTATAACAAGCGTAAAACGAGCTTCAGGGCTTGATTGAAGCAGCGCTGTGCCTGCATCAGCATTCACTTTTAGCGGCTCGGTAAGTTCCGCAGAACGGGCCGATTGAGTTGCTTCATATTCGAAAGTATAGTTTCCTTCACGAAGATTCATAATTTCGCCCTTAAGGTTATCTCTGATGGATATTGACCAGTTTTCGGGAAAGTTTTCGCTGAAATCTGCATCTATTTCGAAAATTCCGGAGAAGTTTGCTACTTCGAGCGCTAAAGGAAGCTCAAGGGTGCCGGAAAGCTCAATTGGCTGGGAATCAATCGCTTTTAGCCTGCTCACTCCATTTTTCTCGCCAATAAATGCAAGATTGGCATAGGTGCTGCTGAGCGAGGTGATTTTTGTGAGATCATAGCGATCCCAAGAGCTTGTGGCATTTTCATGAAACATTACGCGGTTGCCCGTATCAACTATTTCCAGGCCTTCTTCATTAATGCCGCTTAAGTTTAGCGCAATATGCATTGGCGCGAAACCACTTAGAATACCCGGTGGCAACGGATCTAAACCACCACCAAATAACTGAAACGTAATCGGCGCATCAGGATCGGCAGCATCCGGGTCGCGTTCTGCGAAGAAACCGGTAAACGATTCAATCGTTTCGCCCGGAAACAGGGTAAGCGTTTCGTAAGCGCCAAAGTCGCCCGCGTTCGGATTCCATCTTAAGAAGGAATTTTGGACCGGACCGCTAAATTGACTTTCATCAATAGGAAATGTAAATGGATTTCCAACAAGCGTAAAATCACTTGTAGTGTTTAGCGGTACATTAATCTCACCATCCACATCGGTGTTAAAAAGCGCAAGCGAAAACGGTAGAGGTTTACTCGTTCCGCTTCTGTTATTGTAGAACCACCAAATAAAACCGTTACCAGTTGGGATGATATCATCCACGCTGCCAAAGGTAATAAAATTTGCAGGATCGCCACCTTCTTCGGCAAAACGCAGCAGGTTTGGTGTCCCGGAGTCGTAGCCGTTTGAGTTATACAGATCATCTAAACCCGGAATACCCTGCACCTGATTTTGCAGCGCCAATACGCTTACGGGCACAGAACCCGGCACCGACATCATACGAAAACCGGCAATACCTTCAATTAGATTACTTTCACCAAACTCGAAGTCATTGAAACTTCTGGCTACAACAAAGTTAATGGTATTTGACCGTGTAAGAGCAAAACCAGTAACATTTACTACATCGTTGGGAAGCTCTTCGCCAATGTAGTCGGTGTTGAAAAATTCGGTGCGGAACGTACCTTGTACGCTGCTATCGTTTAAATCCCTGATCGCATAATCTGTACCATTTACAAAATTACCCGTACCATCAAAAACTACATTATTTACTTTAACCAGACGGGATTGAAATGCAGAGAAATTATCAAGCAGCTCAGCAATGCTTACTTCAGGAATTTCAAGCGTGTTTTCAGAAGAAGAAGGCTCCGGACCGTCAACATACGGTCTGAACTGCGCCTGACCAGCAAATAACAGGTAGGATCCTACAAGCCCTGTAACGCCATCGCCTGCTTCATAATCCTGCGTAATAATCCCGTCGTTATCGTCTATCATTATTCCAAGAGTACCGTCGTACAAGAACTTGCGGCCACGGAAAGAGTTTGTGCCATATACCACTACTTCATTGGTAAGGGCATAAATCAGATTTTGGTTGCCGTTGCGCATTTCCTCTATAGACGTGGCCAGAACAGGTTTTGTAAAGTTAATCGTACGAAACTCGCTGGCAGTACGAAAGTTTACTCCATCTGTGGCTACTACCGTCCAAATAAAAGAGAGATTTTCGCCTATTGGCGCTTCAAGATCGGTTAAAACACCAATAATTTGATTGGAAGTAACCGTAATACTGGTAGATGTACCGCCATTATCGGCTGGTAGCTGAAGAATCGGATCTGTAAGATCGCCATCTAAGGTAGTTGCAACCCATGCATAACCCAGAGCGCCGTCGGCTGCCTCCCAGGTAATAGTAACATCGTCGCCGTTCGGCAATACCGGTATGCGAACGTTATTCGGCGGGGTCAGTAGCGAAAATTCGCCAATGGGCTCATCTACCGCTTCTACGGCCAGAACGCTTACATCAGAGATACCGATTTGTCTACGTGTTCCTGATGTACCAGACTGCGTTGTAAACCAATTAATAGTTACGGTCTCGCCATCCTCAATTTCCAGTCCGGAAACTACAGCTGAGCGAACTTGATCTACCCCAGCGGCTGTGGAATACGTTAATGCAGGTACAGGATCGCCATTTACAGTTACGAACCACTGCGGCGTACCTGTTTGATTTGTACGCTCTACACGCCCGAGGTAAGAAATATCCAGAGCCTCGATAATACCACCGGTGTTGTTAATCAGGGTTACAGATGCATTCAGCGATGAATTTATTCCACTACCTGTAAGCTGCATACCCAAAACGCCATTACCCCGAATACCACCGGTTGCACCTATGCCAAAATCTCCCTGATAAGTATAATTGCCATCCAGTAACCATCCAACAGGAAGCGATTCGATGCTCGTAAACCCGGAAAAGTCCTGCGTATAGGCTACTCCGTCTGTTAACGTAGGTGGCAAAGCCTCTACCACGCCGCTAAGCGTAAGAGTTTGTGTTTCGGCACCGCCACCGCTAATCGTTATTTGCTGATTTGCATAGCTGCCGGCATCAAGGCCAGACTGCAAGCGAACAAGTAGGTTTGTCAGCTCAATGACTCCATCACTGTAATCAAAGGACTCACTTTGTGTAAACCCGGCATCATCGCCTTCCGAAAATTCGAAATCGGTTCCTGTTGCGGATACAGTAATTGAGCCACCCCGCTCAAGATTTGAACCACTGATGGAAAAGCTTTGCGTAGCAGATGGCCCCTCGCCTTCTACATAGGTAAAGCCGTTTAGGGATGTAGGGGTTACAATGAGTGCAGGATTACCGGGAACGCCTTCTCCTGAAATTACAACATCTCTAAACCTTTTCTGACTCGGACTGTTTTCCCGCGTAACCCGAATCTGCATGGTCTCAGAAGTAGCATTAATAATTATTTCATCATTAATATATGTTGAGCCTGTTGGAGTTGAGCTCTCTCCTGCCGATATCCAATCTCCAGCAGGGCTTAGCCGGTATGATATACTGACCGGTCCGTCGCCACCAGAACCGAACTTGGCAACGCTAAAGTTGAGTATTACTCTTGCAAATTCGCTGCTGTCGAAAATTGGTGTGATTAACTCAGAAGTTTCTAGTTGAGTAAAGTTTGCAAAACCACCTGTGCTAGTGGAAAAGTCTACATCTTCAGCCGTCCAGCCATCTGGTGCTGATCCACCTCTGAGCGTCTCGCTCAGAATTTCTGTCGGCTCATCTGCCTGTGCAATTCCCGTAAAGGCAAAAAGCATAAACAGCGCTAAAACAGCTGTGAGCCCTTTGGGAAGAGCAGTTTTATAATATGTTCGTATTGGGTGTTTCATATAGTACTTTTTTTGGTTTACTGATTGGATTACTTACTTATTTCTAAAGGCTCGTTTGGGCAAGAATGCTTTTTTGGGTTTTGATTGCCGGGTAATTCCCATATTTCATATTGCTGTGCAGTATTCAGCTTAGTTTAAACACAGACTATTCTTCCCGGAAGAATGAAAGATGATTGGTTGTTCATTTTGAAAAGCGGGGTCTATAGATGTTTCGGCAATTAGGTAATGCTTTCCTATCCATTTTTTGAATAGGGGTTGTTTTTGAAATAATTTTTGAGTCCGTAATACAGTCTTTTAAATAATGCAGTCAGCCGAAATTTCATTTAGTAAATCGGCTATTGAGTGGCAAAACACACAAAAATGTTTTTAATGCTACATAATCAAAGATATGGTAAACTGCAGTCTGATGGTAAGGTTAGCTTTGTATAAGGCTTTAGGCCTCATTATTAGACCTCATTATTAGACCTCATTATGAGTTAAGAAAAGGCTGCATTTTACGATAATAATACAGTTTCTAATGTACTTGTTTTTTTTGATATTACAAATTAAGACATTGTTACCAGGGCTGGGAAAAACAGACAAATAGCTATAAACAACAGCTGGCAAACCCAATGATTTCTTTCTTTTAAGTTCGACTTACATTTACAAGTTTTTTGCAATTCTATAAGCTTAAGTTACTTACACGGATTATTCATCCTTTAATGTTCGGTTGCTTTTTCAGAGACTTTTATCACGAATCTTTTGCTCCGGCATCTTCGCTCAAGTCTGTATTCCAAATGGCAAAATATTTATGCAAAACTACCATAGATCATTCGCGATTTTTTTCTTAAGAGGAGAGAAGTTGCATTTAACTCAACTTCATCAAAATTTCAAAAATCAAGCTTCAATCCATTTAAATTACGTTCGGTAGTGCTACATTTATAATTTTTATAGAA
>JAIULZ010000161.1 GCA_022565805.1 Balneolales bacterium | reverse complement strand
TTTTGCTCCAAGGAAGAAGACGGGCAAAAGAGTGGTTTTGCAAAGCCTTCTAATAAATATTTATTTTTAAATCATGATAGCCCCACCAAAGGGGTTATCAGCTAGCTACATTGAATGCCAAGTATTGATTTTAAATCGCTAAGTAACAAATCAGCCGTGCTAAAAAATATCCGGGAAACGGTCTTAAATCCCGAGTTCTATCTTGCCGTGCAGGAAGTAATTTCACTGGCAAAACAAGAAGAGCAGGAAACCGCGCTCTCGCTCACCATACCTTGTGAGAGTATCGATCCCCTTGCAGCACTTGAAATTTTAGGTACACCGGGTCAATTTCAATTTTACTGGGAACATCCCGATGAGAAAACAGGTATTGCAGCCGGAGAATGTCTGCACAGACTTAATATTTCGGATGAGCCAGACCGCTTTATGGCAGCCTCTGCCGCAATTCAGCAGTTTACCGACAGAGTAATTGAATATTCTACTTTTCGCCACACCCTCGCCGGGGTTCATTTCCTTGGCGGATTCTCGTTTTTTGAAAAACTTAAAGCCAGCTATTGGAAAGACTTTAAACCTGCAGATTTCATCATTCCGGAATGGACTCTCATTAAAGATGGCGAGCTAACCTTAATTACCGTTAATATACTTGCCCAGGCACATTCAGTAGCAGACGATTTAATTGACTCAATTGGAAACCGAATTGCCGAACTCGTTACCAGACTTCTTGAAACCACCTCCCGTAATCAAAAGACGAACGGACAAAAACGAAATGTTTCGGCCGAATTGATCGACATACCGGGCTCGCTCGATAGCTGGCAGAAAAGTATTCGCGAAGCGCAGTCTCTAATGGATGAAGGCCATATCCAAAAAATTGTACTTTCCAGAGTACAGCAGCTAAAGCTTTCCGGCTCGCAGCAAGCCACCCGAATACTTAATCAGCTCCGGCACGAATATCCATCCTGCTACACATTTATGATTAATCCCGGTGGTGAAGCCGCATTTTTAGGTAGCACCCCGGAACGGCTTATTTCAATTCGCTCGAACTATATTCTAACTGAAGGTTTAGCCGGCAGTATCTCCCGTGGCGACAGCGCAACCGAAGATGCCATTCTGGAAAAAAAATTACTTAACAGCGATAAAGATCTCGAAGAACATCGACTTGTGGTAGAAATGATTGTGCGAAAACTGCAGCGTTTTAGCGATGATGTGAATTACCCCGCAAAACCCGGTATTAAAAAGTTTTCTAACGTTCAGCATCTGTACACACCTATTTCGGCCTGGACCAGCAACCGGTATAATCCGTTTTCCATTATTAAATATCTGCACCCCACTCCTGCTGTTGGCGGGGTTCCAACCGACGAGGCCATCAGCCTAATTCCACGATTTGAAGAATACGACAGAGGCTGGTACGCAGCGCCCTTCGGCTGGATTAACAGCAAGGGCCGGGGCGAATTCGTCGTTGCGATACGTAGTGGACTGCTTCTTGAAAACGAAGCTTTGTTTTTCGCCGGCTGCGGCATTGTACCAGACTCTGATCCGGTTTCTGAGTGGGAAGAAACGAATCTGAAACTGATTCCGATGATTTCGGCGATTTCTCATGCCTGATACGCCCGCTTCATCACATAATAATCGCTCTCAGGGGGCAAAAAATGTACTTTTCTGCCTACGGCTTCTTCATACTTTAACCAGCCTTGGTGTTGCTCATCTTGTTATATCGCCGGGCTCACGCTCAACGCCGCTTGTTATGGCGGCTTCTGTGCTTGCGGGTAAAAATAAAGCAAAAACTTATATACACCCCGACGAGCGCAGCGCAGCTTTTTTTGCCCTCGGCATCGGCAAGTCAACCGGTATTCCGGCCGTTCTTATTTGCACTTCCGGAACTGCCGCCGCAAATTATTATCCCGCCGTTATTGAAGCTAAAAAAACATCCACACCGCTTATCGTAATCTCGGCTGATCGTCCGCAAGCTGTTCGACACAGGATGGCACCGCAAACCATCGATCAGAGTTTTTTATTTGGTAAATATCCGCTTGTTTATCGCGAAAGCGAATCTTTGATAGATGCCGTTTATGATGACAGCGTTGCTGATTTTTTATCGGCGGATGGCGAAACAGCAAAACTATCGGCAGAACTATTTCGGGTTTCTACACAGCAGGCCGGACCGGTACATTTAAATGCCGGATTCAGCAAGCCACTCGAGCCAAGTCCGGACGAGTTCGACGCCTTACAAGAGGAAATAAGCTTTATTTTAAAAAGTAGTGTGATGGGTGCTATGCCCGGATTTAAGCGTTTACCCAAAATTTCTCTTGATCTGCACAAAGCACTTTCGCAAATTGAGCATCATCTGGAAAAATCCGCAAAACCCGTTTTAATTATCGGTCCGCTCAATATTCTGTCTGCTCCTGAAAGATCTCTTGAAGCCGCGATCCGGAAAACCGGTATACCTATTCTCGCAGAATCTACGGCTTCCATCCTGCCAAACAATAAGAATGCTATCACAAAAGAAGGTTTTGAATTCCCCCATCTGGAAGCATACGAGCAGTTTTTGCGTCAGCCCGAAATACTCGAGCAGCTAAAACCAGACCTCATAATTCGCCTTGGGTTTCCGCCCGTATCCCGCGCCTTGAATGATTACATCAAGTCAAACAGCGATGTTTTCCAAATTGCCCTTGCAAGCACGAGCGAAGTTCCGGATCCCGATACTACCGCAGACGAAATCATCCTGCTACCTCCCTGCAGTAGCGATGAAGCAGAAACCGCGCTGCAAGCCGAGCCACTATCACTATCTATAAACAAGAAGAATTGGGTCGACTGGTCCGGTATATGGAAAGAAATATCCAAGGTCTATAGCCATATTCGGGAATCTTTAATGGAAAATGCCACCAAGACTGATGCGGAGAAAAAGCTAACCGACGGACTAGCCATTCGCAGTTTGATTAAACTGATATCTGCTGATTCAGAAACCGGATCCCCCCAATGTGCCCTGTTTATTTCTAACTCATTTTCGGTTCGTGATCTGGATTTATTCCGAAATAATACTCTGCCTTTCTCTCACGTTTTTCATAATCGGGGCGCCAGCGGAATAGACGGGGTTACAAGCACTGCTTTGGGCTGTACAACAGGTATAAATGGCGAGCTTTGGCTTATGATAGGCGATATTTCTTTTCTGCATGACACCAACGCGCTTCTTCAAATAGCAACTCTTACAAACGCCCGCTTACGGGTTGTGCTGCTCAATAATTCTGGTGGCACTATTTTTAGAATGTTACCTGTTTATAATCATCAACAGATATACACCAAATACTTCGAAACGCCTCAACAGGTAGACTTTGGGACATTATGCAGGGCGTACGGCATTGAATACCGCAAAGCGAAAACAAGCAAGGAACTCACAAAGCATTTCGAGGAGAAATACGATGGACCCGTAATTATTGAAGCCATAACGGATCCTGATTCTTCAATGACCGAACGGAGATTACTATGGAATACCGCTCCCTGATTCACCTCATTCGCTTACAGGGCATGCAATATTTTGTGAGGGAGTTTCGACCGGTTAGCCCGAATCCGAATCATGGTGAAACACTGCTTATGCTACATGGATTCGCGGGTTCATCCTCCGGATTCCTGCATCTTCTGCCTGGAATATCCCGACACGGTATAAAACGTATTCTCATCCCGGATTTAGCGGGCCACGGGCAAACCCGCTGTTTTCATCAGTCGCCGGTTTACCGCTATGGTTCTCAGGCACAGCAGAACGATTTGCTGAACATTCTTCAGCTGCTTGGTGTGCATCATCTACATGTATACGGCTACAGCATGGGCGGCAGACTTGCGCTTCAACTTGGGTTGCAAATCGATAAAGAAGCTAAAACAGCACAATCTCATTTCCCTGCGCTGCACTCTTTAGTACTTGAAAGCGCGAGTCCCGGAATACAGACTGAATCCGATCGAAAAATACGACGGGAATCGGATCTGCAGCTCATAGAAAATATCGAAAACCATTTTGATCGATTCTGTTCTGAATGGGATAATAAAGCGGTATTTGATACTCCCACAAAACCTACAGCCGCGCTTCAGCATAAAAATCTGAGTATTCGAAAATCACAGAGACCAAAAGATCTCGGATCATCTCTGCGTGCTTTTGGCACAGGACAAATGCCTCCGGTTTGGGATGAGCTAAAAAATTTAGCCGTACCGCTGACGCTCATCACCGGAGAAGCAGATCATAAATTTACTTCGATTGCCCAAAAAATGATAAAAACGCTTGATTCTATCCAGAATACGCAGGCAAATCATCGAATTATTTCCGGATGCGGGCACAGAATTCATCTCGAAAAACCAGACGTAATAGCAGATTATCTCAGCCATTTACGATCTTCTGGATAAAACGAGACCTATCCGGAATCGAAGAACTTAGTCCCGATTTCTATGATGATTTATGCCCTCAGTTAACCTTATATTCGGTTCAGAAAAACCAATTGATACTGATAATTTGAAGCTGCTGCGCATTAATTTTTCACACAGAATTGATCCGAAGAATTTCTCTGAACAGTCTTCTGTTAAACCCTTTAAAACAAAATAAATCATGAACTGGAAAACAGCCAAAGAATACGAAGACATCACCTACAAAAAAGCCGATGGTATTGCCCGCATTGCCTTTAACAGGCCGGATGTGCGAAATGCGTTTCGTCCGAAAACGGTTTTTGAGCTCGAAGAAGCCTTTATCGATGCCCGGGAAGACCGCAGTATTGGCGTAGTAATTTTAACCGGCGAAGGACCCGCAAAAGACGGCATCTATTCGTTCTGCTCTGGTGGAGATCAGCGGGTAAGAAAGGCCAAAGGCTATGAAGGCGAAGACGGGGTTCAGCGGCTTAATATTCTGGACGTGCAGCGAATTATACGCTTTATGGGCAAACCCGTAATCGCGGTTGTACCGGGCTGGGCAGTCGGTGGCGGACACAGCCTGCACGTGGTTTGCGATCTCACGATTGCAAGCAAAGAACACGCTATTTTTAAACAGACAGACGCCAATGTGGCGAGTTTTGATGCCGGTTTCGGCTCGGCTTATCTGGCCCGGCAGGTTGGGCAAAAAAGAGCCCGCGAAATTTTCTTTCTGGGGCGTAACTACAGCGCACAGGAGGCCTATGAAATGGGCATGGTAAACGCAGTAGTGCCGCATGAAGACCTCGAAAAAGAAGGCATTCGAATGGCAAAAGAAATACTGGCGATGAGTCCGACGGCAATAAGAATGCTTAAATTTGCTTTTAATTTAATTGATGACGGCCTTATTGGTCAGCAGGTTTTTGCCGGAGAAACAACCCGCCTGGCCTACATGACCGAAGAAGCCGAAGAAGGAAAAGAGGCCTTCCTGCAAAAAAGAAAACCGGATTTCGAAAAATTCAGAATTTAATTTCAGTATAGCCGAAAATGGGTTAATTTGGATAAGTTAACAGTGTAAACCTGATGTCTTCATTTCGTCTCTTTGGCTCAATTTAATCGGGCTGAGACTTCTCATGCAGGATGATGAAATTATCGATCATTTTGAACTAAAAGCTATTTGAAGGTTTTGTTTTCGAGGCGATTATCGGTTGATGCACTGATTTTTTTCATTACTATCTGAAATTCCATGACATCCAGAAAATCCATATTTATTACCGGCGCTGCATCCGGAATTGGCCGTGAAACGGCATTGCTTTTTGCTAAAAAAGGCTGGTTCACCGGTATTTATGATATCAACGAAGAAGCTCTGCGTTTGGTGGCAGAAGAAATAGGCGCCGATAGTTGCTGCTATGGCAAACTGGATGTTACCAGTCCGGATTCTTACGAGGCTGCGGTGGCGCGGTTCGGAGAAGCCACAGGCGGCAAAATGGATGCGCTTTTTAACTGTGCAGGCATCATGTATATGGGAGCTATTGAAGACGTAAGCCTGGAGCAGCAGCTTCGCACAATGCGCATAAACGTTGAGGGAATAATTATCGGGATTTATGCCTCACTCCCGCTGCTAAAAAAATCAGGTAACGCGGTTATTCTTAGTATGTCGTCGGCTTCTGCGCTTTACGGCGTGCCGGATTTAGCGATTTACTCCGCATCTAAATTTGCGGTACGCGGACTAACCGAAGCCCTGAATATCGAGCTGGAAAAGCATCACATACACACCACAGATATCATGCCGCTGTATGTAAATACCGGCATGATAAGCTCGCAAAAAACCAAAGCGGGCTCGCTCGATATGTTTGGCGCCAAGCTAACACCCCATCAAATTGCGGCCTGTGCCTGGCGAGCGGTTACACAAAAGAACAAAGTACACTGGGTGCCAACCATAAAATTAAAGGTACTGAAACTTCTGAGCCGGTATTTCCCGTTAGTAGAAAGATCCGTAATGAAATTTATAAGCCGTAAATAGGTAATCTTATTCTTAAGACCGACAAAAATATCGAGATACTACATCCGGTTTCCTGCGATTCAAATTCTGGTGGGAAGCAGGTAAAAATCCCGCTTTATCAGGATTCGGTACAGGCTGGTTTTCCTTCCCCTGCGCAGGACCATCTCGAGAAAGAGCTGGATTTAAACGAACACCTGATTACTAATCCTGTTTCGACCTTTTTTGTGCGTGTGCAGGGCGAATCCATGGCCGATGCCCAGATTCATACCGGCGATATTCTTATCGTAGACCGCTCTATGGAGCCAATACACAATCGCATAGTCGTAGCTATTTTAAACGGTGAGTTTACGGTAAAAAGGCTGTATAAAAAAGACAACGAGCTTATGCTGCTACCCGAAAACGACGCCTTCCAACCCATAGTCATCACTCCGGAAACAGATTTCGAAGTCTGGGGAGTAGTAAGCTGGATTATCCACAAAGCGAAGTAGGTTTTCAGGTGTACAGGTATCAGGTATCAGAATTAACAATTAGCAATTAGCAATTAGCAATACTAATGGCAAAGCTAATTATTTGATAGACATCAATTCAACATTCAACATTCAACATTCAACACTCAACACTCAAAATTCAAATTTCATAATTCCCGCCTCTTTCCATGTCTATTCATGAATCTTCTGGCATATACGATGCTTTTCGGAATGCGCCGCCTAAGGGTTCGGGGCCGTTTTATGCTATTGTAGATTGTAATAACTTTTATGCGTCTTGTGAGCGGGTTTTCAATCCGGGTTTAAGGAATAAGCCTGTTGTGGTACTATCCAACAATGATGGTTGCGTGATTGCGCGTTCGTCGGAGGCTAAAGAATGCGGAATTCCAATGGGAGCGCCGGCCTTTAAGTTTAAAAGAAAGTTTAAAGAGAAGGGCATTCACGTTTTTTCATCAAACTATGCTCTGTACGGAGATATGTCTGCAAGGGTGGTTCAAACCTTGCGTAAATTTTGCCGGGATGTTGAAGTTTATTCTATCGACGAGGCTTTTTTGATTCTGGAGCCGTCAGTGGGGAAATCAGCCGATCAATATGCCCGAGAAATCAAGGAAACCGTTCTAAGATGGACAGGCTTACCTGTTAGCATAGGTATTTCATCATCCAAAACACTAGCCAAAATTGCGAATCAGTATTCCAAAAAAGAAAAGCTTTGGGATGGTGTTTTACATACCGATATGGTGCGAAATTTTGATGACTATCTGGCCAGGACCCCGGTAGGTGAGGTTTGGGGAATCGGGAAAAACCATACGCAGTTTCTGGAACAGCACGGCATAGATACCGCACTCGACCTCAAAAAAGCCCCCGACAGCTGGGTGAAGCGACATATGCATATTACCGGTTTACGAACCCTTAAAGAGCTGAGAGGCATCCCGTCTATTGCCTTTGAACAGGATATCGAAGCCAGAAAAGGCATTTTATCTTCCAGATCGTTTAGCAGCCCGGTAACAAGCTACGAACATTTGATTGAAGCGGTGTCTACCTATATGAGACGGGCTGCCGAAAAACTGCGCTCGCAGCAGTCGGTTGCTGGCGTGGTGCATGTTTTTCTCAAAACCAATCGATTTTCAAAGAATCAGCCTTATTATAGCAATTCTACAACCATACCCTTGCCGTTAGCTACCGATTTTACGCCCGACCTCATAAAAGCCGGTCTCGCCGGACTAAAAGAAATTTTTGTTGATGGCTATGCCTATCAAAAAGCCGGCGTGATGCTATCAGAAATCAGAAACAAATCTGAAATACAGGGAAATTTATTTACCGACCCTACCCTTTCGGTAAAGAAAAAAAAGCTTATTGACACCATCGACAAGCTAAACTTAAGCTCAGGCAGAAACACCATCACCTTTGCAATAAACGGAATAAACCCGGAGTGGACTATGAAGCAGGAATTCAAATCACCTGCCTATACCACAAACTGGAATGAGCTACCCATTGTGCGATAAAGTCTCTTAAATTTGTTTTAAATCACACCGCCGAGAACGCTCTTAATCTGAAGATGGGTAGTGATGAATCCAAGTGCCATACAAGATATTTAATCCCAACTCGCGCACTTTGCTTTTTGCAATAAGCCGAAATTAGTTCCGGCTATAAAACTCTCGTAGAAGGCTTTGAAAAACCTTCTATTTTGTTCGTATTCGACGCCGGAGCAAAAA
>JAIULZ010000160.1 GCA_022565805.1 Balneolales bacterium | reverse complement strand
GTCGGGATGACAGGATTTGAACCTGCGACCCCACGCCCCCCAGGCGTGTGCGCTAACCGGACTGCGCTACATCCCGAATGCTGAAGATTTCAAATATAATAAAAATTCTATCCTGTTTGAAGTCTAAAACACCGGAATTTATGCAGTCTTCGAATTGTATTTAAACACTAGCTCCAATAAGATTAGGAAGCCGTACTTCTGAGCATCCAGGCAACTTTCGAATGCACATGCAGTCTTTGTGTAATTAAGTCGAGAGATGCTTCATCGCCACCTTCTTCACATGCAGGTAAAACATTGCGACCTGTCTTTAATACCTGCTCATTTGCAAGTACTAAACGCCTAACCATTTCCATTGCTTCAGGTATCCCATCCTCCTCTTCTACTTGTGTTAATTTGGAATACTCTTTAAAGCTACCCGGGGCATAAAATCCAAGTGCACGAATCCGCTCAGCTATTTGGTCAATTGCAGCTGCAAGCTCATTATACTGCTCTTCGAACATTGCATGCAGAGAATGGAACTGAGGACCTGTAACGTTCCAGTGATAGTTGTGCGTTTTCAGATAAAGCATGTATGTATCGGCCAACATATGGCTCAATCCATCTGAAATTGCCTTGCGGTTTTCTTCACTTATACCAATATCGATTGGCTGATCTTTCTTCATATTCATAAATCGAATCTCCTTTAGTTTTGTTTTTTGTTTTGATGAATGATTTCTCAAAATCTTTTCTAATAATACGCTTAATACGTCAAGTTCGGCGAATAAATACAACTCTTAAAAACAGAATGCATTTTATCTTATTGCCAGTAAATAAGTCAGGATTTACTATTTAAATTATGAGGTTACTCCGGTTAATCTCTAACTCGAAATATATGTTTTTAAGTGCAAATTCTCATATAATAAGAACAGTTACCTACCTTTGCAAAACTTCGAGTCTTCGTGGTTCAAATTTGACTTTTCGGAGCGGGCTCAACCATTAAACTTCTTAAAAATAACATGCACTCTAAAAACTATAATCACAGACGCTGTAAACGATGTTAAATATTTGTTGAAGTTTATTTTGAGGTGTAATTAAGGGCTCAAATGCTTTAAAATAGTTCTTTTGAAATCTTCTGTAAGAAAGTTACACCTTTAAATATGCTGGTACACATATATTCAGGATTTAAGAAACCAACATGAGAAGATATGGCAAACGCATTTGTTTGCCTGCATTTGTCTTTGCTTAAATTAGTGTTCAGTCTCTGTATTATATTTGGCTAACCAATTGTATCTGTATTATTTGCAATACTATTTAATTACTTGAGGACTTCGCTAAAACCATTTATTTGCCGGTTTTCTGCTTTGTTAAATAAAATAAAATGCACCAATAGGTAAATCAGACTTTGGTTTATCTATTGGCCGGGGTCTATGCGACAAATTTTATTAGTTTTCAATTTTTTCAATGTTCTCTATATATAACATGAAAGCTATACTAATCGTTGACTATCAGCTGGCCGGTAAAATGATATCTTTCATACGAATCTGAATTGATTTTTTACGGTTCCATACATTTTCTTCAAGCACATAGGCCACATGAATTCCCTTACCATTACTGCTTCTCACCTTGGGCAGATATTCATGCATATTAAAGCCAATGGCATCGAAAGGAACAGAACCATTCTGGGCAAGCTTCATTTTTAGATGTCCGTTACCTACAACTGCGGGATTCCCGACAACCTGAAGATTTTTGCTAACAAATACAGGCCGCAGATTTTGTGGTCCGAAAGGCTCAAACTGATTTAGGATTTTCCAAAACTTTAGATCAATAGTGCTCAAGTCAAGCTCGGCGTCTACGAAGAGCTCTGGCTTAAAATCTTCTTCGCAAAGATCTTCATGCACTACTTCCTGGATTTTGTTTTTAAACTCTTCCAGCTTAGCGGGATCCATTGTGAGGCCTGCAGCGAATTCATGCCCGCCAAATTGCAATAAAAGGTCTTCGCATTTTTTCAATGCATTGTAAATATTAAACCCTCTAATACTTCGTGCAGAGCCTTTAATTTGGCCATCAACAGAACTCAGCATAATAGTTGGGCGGCAATACATATCTACAATACGGGAAGCAACAATACCAATAACACCGAGGTGCCAGTTTTCGTCATGAAGTACCAAGATGGATCTTTTGCTCAGATTCACGCTGTTTTCCACAAACTCAACAGCCTCTTTCATGGTATCTGTATCTGTGGTACGCCTTCTCTTGTTAATACTTTCCAGTTGCTGGGCAAACATAACTCCTTCTTCATCTGTTTCAGCGATCAGAAGCTGTACTGCTACAGAAGCATCCCCCATTCTACCGGCGGCATTTATGCGCGGTCCCAGAGAAAAAACAATTTGTGATGTAGAAATATTGCCGGGCTCAAGCTTTATTTGATTCAATAATGCTTTTATACCCGTTCGCGGGCTATTATTAATAAGAGCCAGCCCCTCTCTCATCAGCACTCTGTTTTCATGCACTATAGGCACAATGTCTGAAGCTATCGAAATAGCAACCAGATCCAAGAATTTATTAGCATTACTCATTGGCAAGCCGAGCCTGCATAAACAGGCCTGCACAAGCTTAAACGCAACACCTGCACCCGAAAGCCCATCAAAAGGGTAGTTACAATCTTTCCTTTTCGGGTCGAGTACAGCAAAAGCATTCGGCAGCACATCACCAGCATTATGATGATCACAAATAATGAGATCAATTCCTTTTTCTTTAGCTACATTAGCCTCATCAACAGCTGTAATTCCACAATCTACCGAAACTATAAGGCTGGCGTTTTCCTGAGATGCTTTTAAAATACCCTCTGCCGATATCCCGTAACCGTCTTTAAACCGATGCGGAATAAAGTAAGATACATCAACACCAAATTGTTTTAAAAACAAATACATCAACGATGTTGCGGTAGTACCATCGACATCATAATCTCCGTATACAAGTACTTTTTCCTGCGTACGAACGGCTGCAGCAAGTCTGTCTGCAGCCAAATCCATATCCTTCATCAAAAAAGGATCGAAAACCGAACTAGACTGTGGTCTGAAGAAGTTTTTTGCCTGATCGAATGTTTTTATTCCACGTAACGATAAAAGATGTGCAATAACCGGAGACACCCCGAGTTCCCGCTGTAGTACAGATACAGCGGTGGTATCTTCCGGTTGGTTATAAATCCAACGGAATGACATAACGTATTATATTTTATTTTTCTTTTCACTTTAAGTAGACAGCACCGGTCAGGGTGGCGGTCAATTAGTATGCAGAAGAAAATGCATTCTGCTTAAAACGGATTTAAATAGATATGCGCTGAAAGCGCTTCTTATACAGTAACTTCGAGTAAAAACCTTTCATTAGTTACTGAATATTCTGAATTCAATGCTGGACATTAACTCTTAACCAACCTTCAAAACAAATTATGCTCCGTATAAATAGGCTTTTCTAAAGCTCTGTTCCGGAATTTCGCTATATCGATATAATATAAACGTAAACATGACTGCAGATTCCGCGCGTTCATTCCGCGTTTTTTGCGGTAAACAAGCTGGAATATAACAGAGAATCACGGCCCCAAAACGATAAATAAAGCCCTTACATACAAAGTTTTAAGCTATATTTGAGGCCAATACGGTCTCTTTACGGATGCATATAACTTCCCTCGTGTAGTATACTCGCTTGAGTTATATTATCAAATTTTTTTTCAAATTACACCGATAGCCTTTTTAGTTAATTTTCATTTATTTTTGACAAATCTTTTATTTGGCAAGCATTAAACATATTTCAAGAAAAAGTTGCAATACCACTCTTCTCCCGCAAAAGACACTATATTACTCCAAAATTAACCTGCGAAACAATCATTTGCATCTTTTCACTGCATAATTAACCTGCCTGCTCCACAGGACTCTCCTTAAAGTTAACGCTTTGATTTAACGAACTGCAGAATGCTTTCCATTAATGTGCCGCAAATTTCTTACTTTAGCTTTTTATATAAAACCGAATTGATTCTACTTAAATGATTGAAAACGGCACCTTCTTAGCCAAAACCCATCCGGGGCTCGAGTCTCTGCTTAGAAAAGAACTCGAACACTGTAAAGCCCGCTATTTATTTGAAAGCGAAGGATTAATTCGTTTTCAAGCGGATGATGAAGAACTGTATCGTTTTTTGCTTGGCACAAGAGTTTGTACCGGTTTCGAACTACAGCTTTCTCAACCAGTTGATATTACGAGTACCGACCTTCGCACTTTAGCTGCCTCAGTAAAATGGATAGATGTACTACCCGTTCATTGTGTTTTCAAAGTGCAGGCTTTTCAAAATGAGGTAACCAATAATTCATTACGTGCTTTAGCCATCGATTTTGAAAAGCAGATTTGCTCTATTTTCCAAAAGCAGTTTGAAGCCAGCCCAAAACCAGCAGGAACAGACGACGATCCTGAGTTTGTAATTAATATACAGATAAATGAAAACGGCAGCTGTATTCTAACGCTTGATGCAGGCGGAGAGCCAATTTTAAAACGCGGCGAACTCCACAATGAAACTACTTCTGTTATTACTCCGGCGCTTGCTGCTGGTTTAATACAGCTTTCCGGTTGGGATCCGGAAACCCACTTTATAGACCCTTTTTCGAATAACGGTGTTTTCTTGATAGAAGCCGCAAGAATTGCCAAGCACAGAACACCCCTTTTTGAGAATGACGATATCCTTATGAAAAAGTGGCGCACTTTTCGCCATGCACTTTGGAAAAAAACGCGGGAAGAAATCGTAGCCAGAATGAGAAAAGATGTTAACTGGATATTTGGCAGCGACTCCAGTTACGAAAACATTTCCCGTATACAGTACCTCACACGCCTGCTCAGGCTTAATAGCAACATAAGGTTACGTACAGCTAAAGCCAATACAATCTATTACCCCGATAAACCAGGTACTATAATTACCGCTCCTCCTCCAGAAACAAGCCTAAAACTATTGGGAGACTTCGGACGCATAGTAAGGGAACAAGCTGGTGGATACAGGCTTGGCGTATTTAGCAATTTAAATAACGCAGATACAATTCTCGGTATGAAGCCAACTTCCATTACGCGTATTGTGTTTAATTCACGGGAGTATCATTTTCTGGTTTTTGACATTTTCAAACCAAAAGGATCTTCAAGATCTAAATCTAGGCAAGCTTTTAAGCCTTCCAAAACAGACCGAAAGTAAAACCTTTTTTTTTTGATTTTTTTTCGATTCTCCTGCACCTAATTCCGCCTAAATATCAGGTTATAAAGAATTAATCAATCGTTTAATTCTTTTTTAAGATATATGAATTTTAATAAAAAACTTCTATATTATGGAAGCGCTTTTCTGCAACGTCATAGCAGTTTAGCCATCTTTTTCATTCTCATATCTGCACTCATAGCACTAAGGACGGCGCCTTGCGAAGGCGTCGTCTTTGTTTTTATTAGGGATCATCGTTCTTGAAGGGATATTAAAAATCAGGTCTTCTTCCTTTTAATTTTCAATTCCTAAATACATCCCCTCTTCACGAGGCCTGCAAAATCATATAGTACTTCCGTTATTTCAAAAGCACTCCTTTCTTGTATGTACTATCCTTATAATAGTTTCAAATCCACGTATTGACGCGTATCTTGATCTTTTTCAGACGATAACTTCTCAGTTTATAAAGGTGAACATGGCTACACCCCCTTTTTGCTCGAGAATGTTCGTTTATTAGCCAAAATGCAAGGCTCATAAATGCAGAAACGAATATCCACAACAGGAATATCAAAGATTCATCATAGCCTGTTTGAAACAATATGAATTTGTTTGAGTCTGTTTATGTTTAGAATAAATGACTCTTAAAACCGCCTGCATTTTTGTGCTTGTTGTTTCTTTTGAGTTAACCCTAAGCCTTCGTTGTTTAGCTTTTTATTTTGTTTTGAAGAATGAGTCTTATTAGAAGGCTTTGAAAAACCTTCTATTTTATTCGTATTCGACCACGGAGCAAAAAAGTGGTTTTGCAATGCCTTGCATTAGCCCAATATTAGTTTCTTTAAGCAAGCGGTTAATTTGTGCTTGTATCATTTTCGCTAAGACAGCTGCTCATCCTGCTAACTTTGGCACCTGTTTTGCATTGGGCGCACAACAAGCTGAATCATCCCGCTCTCTTATATAAATTTGAAGGGCTAATAATTTGGGTTCATGCGACATACTTTATATCATTTTTATTTTTGAAGAACATCAAATACATGAAAAAGAAAGATTTTTTATTTAAGGACCGCATCATAAAAGGTATAACAGACGATGGGTTTTTTAGAGTAAGCGTTGTTAAAACGACTCAAGTAGTAAAAACAGCGTCTAAACGCCATGAATTATCTTTGTTGGGAAAAGTGCTTCTTGGCAGGGCACTTACTGGCACTATGCTTCTGGCTTCATCCTTAAAAGGCGAAGAACGAATCACATTACGGCTAGAGGGTAATGGCCCGGCAGGGCTTATACATGCAGAAGCCAACAGTGTTGGGGAAATAAGAGGATTTATGCAAAATCCACAAGCAACACTCGATGTTAACAAAGCAGGTCATATCGGCGATGGCATTGGTTTAGGCGTACTTACCGTTTCTAAAACTCTTTATAATGAAGCTGATGCCATAAGTGGATCTGTTGAAATCGTTAAAGGCACTGTATCTGAAGATATAGCTTATTACCTCATGCAATCGGAGCAGATACAATCTGCAATTCATCTGGATGTTGCTCTCGACGACGACGGGGAAATTGCTTCTGCCGGAGGTATACTTATTCAAGCTTTGCCCGGTGCGCCGGAAAACAAAATTGATGTAATTCAGAATAACCTGAAGCTTATGCCACCTGTAAGCGATTTATTTCTGAAAGGCGAGTATATAGATGATATTCTTAAAGACATTGCGGCCCCCTATCATATAAAGGAGCTTTCCAGGAACCCCGTGCATTTTTTCTGTCGTTGCACAAAAGACCGTTTCATTACGGCATTAAGCATGCTCGGCCCTAACGATCTTCAGGAGCTATCAGACACAGGTCAGGAACTCGTCTGCCATTATTGCAATGGGAAATATATGATCAGTAAAGAAGAAATACGTGCACTGCTAAATGAAAAAAGGATACAAATGAATTAAAAATGTCTAGTATCTGTCATAGAAAAAAAATTATCCTTCACTGTTACTTTAATAAAGAATCCCCCTCATTATTCGAGGGGGATATTCTTAACTTTAACAACTGTTTAGTTACTTCTTGTTTGAGTTTAGCACTGCTTTAATCCGGCCGAAAATCTCGTCTATAGTTCCCAAGCCATTAATGGCCTTGTAAACTCCTTTTTGCTTGTAATAATTAAGCACCGGCGCAGTTTCTTCGTTATACACTTCAAGCCTTACTTTTACTTTCTCCGGTGTATCGTCTGCGCGACCTTCGCCACGACTCAATATTCGTTTCATTAACTCTTCATCTGGTACTTCAAGAGATACGAATGCATGGAGTTTTTCATCTGCTTTATCCAGAAGACTATCAAAGGCTTTTGCCTGAGGTACAGTTCTTGGGAACCCATCTAAAATATAACCTTCGCTAAACTTAGGATCTGAAAGAGCTTCTTCTACCAAATCTACAACCGTTTCATCTGGTACAAGCTGACCGCTGTCGAGAATACCCTTTACTTTCTTGCCAAGCTCTGTTTCATTTTTAATAGCGGCCCGAAACATATCGCCGGTAGAAAGTTGTGGTATTTCAAACGCGTTTTCAATTAGTTTTGCTTGTGTGCCTTTACCTGCACCGGGTGGTCCAAAAAGAATAATTCTCATATGATGTGGTATTAATACTATTTGTATGTCTGTTTTCTATATCAGAATGCAGAATATTGGCGGCAAGTACCGTAATTCCACACCTGCTTAATAATAAATGTCCTGCTAAGTAAGATACCTTTAGTGAAGTCAAGGAGTGTTCACTTGAGTTACAGGTAATCTAAAAATAAGCCTTAAAAACTACTTCGCCCTTTTTCCGAACCAGATCAAAATAAAATCCAGAATATATCCTGTATATAAAGTATTAGAGCAACCTTGTACATATTAAACACGACTACTAGTTGCAGGCCATGCCAGTATGTGCGCAAGGATTATTTAAATCTCCTTAGATGCAAGATAAAAAAAGATCTTAAAGTTCCTTGTTTTCTGTATGATTAACTCTGCGAAAAATTACCCGCATAGTTTTTTGCCTTTTTTGATGATCATACAGAAAAAGTTTCAGACAAAACGACAACTTGACCCTGCAGTGTTAGTTGTAATCGCTAGTATACAGAAAATCACTTTCGGATATCTCCATAAGCTGTCTCTTATATTTTTCCTAAGACTACAACGCTAAATCTTTTATTTACCCTTTTTCTTGCTGTAAGAACTAAAACTTAGGCATGGAGCGAAGGTGCTTGCTGTTTTATTTTAATTACACTACCAAATATGGCAAAATGAGTTAGCTTTTTCAAAGCTTCTATAATAAAATTAAATAGCACAAAAAGCATGTATCGAATTAAATCTTCCCAAAATACTGACAAATTAAACCTTGCTGAGCTATATTTACAGAAATCAGATTTCCTATTGTGAATTTCCGTGCCTTAGCCCAGGTTCTCCAATAGAAGGCTTTGAAAAACCTTCTATTTTGTTCGTATTCGACGCCGGAGCAAAA
>JAIULZ010000159.1 GCA_022565805.1 Balneolales bacterium | reverse complement strand
ATTTCTCTACGGTTCTTAACGCCATTTTCTCGCAAGGCCAGAAAGGGTCTCAAATTACAAACTACAGAATCGTGGCGTACTTACAGAAGACGGGAGAGGGGTTTTCTTTATTCCAATTTTTATGAAACTAAATAACTAGTGTCTGAGTGGAGCCGAAGGCAGCTTCGATGGGTTAGTTAAAGAATCAAATCCTCAAACCCCAACTTCCTAATGGCGGTATTTATAAACAGAACCAAATAAAAATATCCAACTCCTGAGTGGCAGATTCTTTTTGAAAAGCTGAATGACTGCAAAATTCTTAGGAAAAACTAAAAGCGCAGTATGCCCCAAGGATCTCCCTTTATTTGGCAACGCACAGGTCGAAGTATCACTCGCAGTTTACTTAGCCGCGACCTTATCCCCATCCTTTTTTGAAATTGCCTTTAATTCCTCAATGGCCTGCTTTACAGCTTGAGCATTGGGTGTTGGTGAGTAGTTGAAATAGTTGTTGAATTTTGTGCTGTCGAAGTAATAATCTCTGTCGAACTGATAGTTCATTTCGGCTAATTCTTTCATGATGGGAATAAAGATACCTAGCACTTTCACCAGCCAGTTTGGCAGCACGCTGTATTTGTTTTGAGCCTTCATTTCAGAAGCAAAAAGGGCTATCCATTCTTCCCCGCTTATACGCTGCGGATCGACGGGTAGATTCCAAATCTGATTGTACGCCTGCGGGGTATTACCGAGTATGGCCGCTCCTTTGGCGAGGTCAGGAACATAGCCCATTGAATGAACTGCCTTTGCGTTACAAAACCACTGTGCCTTTTTTCCTTTCTCAAAATTGTTGTAAACCAGATTAATAAGCATGCTTTTCTCGCTTGATGTTCCTCCAAAAAAATCGGGCGCCCTTGCAATAATAGCCTGCAGCTGATCCGTCTCCATGCTCTGCAAAATAAGCCTGTCTACTTCAGCGCGGATTTCTCCTTTCTTGCTTGTCGGGCTTACAGGAGAGTCTTCTGTAATATGATTTACATTGTCGCCGCCAATAGCATATACGTTATCAAAAAATACCAGTTTGGAATTGTGCTCGACACAAGCCGCAATAACGTTTTGGATAAAAGGCACCCAGTTTTTTTCCCAAACACTTGTTTGATAAGGAAACCCGATTACGACGTAGGTAATCTCTGAGCCCTCAACAGCACGGAATAACTCCGTTTTATTGGTGAGGTCGGCAGGAAAAAGAGTGTCAGTCGGATTCACTTTTACAGGATTTCTGCTCACCAAACGTATATCTGTGGTATAATTTGTTAATGCCTTAGCCAGCTCAATGCCAATTGCACCGCCTGCGCCCAAAATGGTTTGTGTCATATGGTTGATTTAGAAATGGTGAATTTTGAATGGTGAATGGTGAATTATTTTCGATCCCTGAACTTGACCGGAGACGGTGGACCGAGGACCGGAGAACCTCAATACCCCACTCGTCTTTGGTTTTTAAGGCATCAATCACTTAATCAGCGAAGCCCCATTTTGTGTTAATACTTGCCGACCAGAAAACCTAAGCTTGATTAGCCTCTTTGAGCGACTCAATTACATTTTTACCTGCTAAATCTATTGCGAATATTTTATATAAATCTATATCCAACCCATTTTCCTTGGCGTAGAGAAAACTATTCAGACAGTTTAATAAATCTCCATCCGCCAAATAATGCGCTTCAAGCATTGCCACATCCACATCAATCACATTTTTTTGAAAACCACTTAGTCCCTTAAAGAAATCACTCGTATTCGTTTTACGAAATGTCATTCCGAATGCATCCATAAAACTGATTTTTGCGCCAAATCTATAGGCTTTTAGTAATGTGAATAGGGTAGGAACTAATAGCGATAGTAATACCAATCCCAGAAATACAATAATGACTTTATCCATTCTCTTATATCCATAAATTTAATGCAAAGAAGTCTTTTCCGAATTTAGTTACATGGTTTTGCTTGAGCAACAAACATTACGGGCTAAGTTAATGAATTTAAGCTATTTGAAAAATACTCTACCCTTATTTGTCTAAGAAGAAATTAGAAAACAGAAGAATTGACTAAAGACCGAGGGTTGAATACTCTTTCGCTGTTTAAAATAAAATCTCAAATTTATGAACACTTATTGGCGCTGAAGACACTGTTCAGTTCTTAGCAAACCGCTTCCAACCTGCGGTTAAATAAAGCATCTAAATTGAACTTATAGCATATCATTACAGTTTTGTATTTGAAGTTAATCATTAGTTTAAAAAAAGGCGTAGCGCTATGAGTACAGGAAATAATAAAAGGCACATCGTAATTATTGGCGGTGGCTTCGGCGGAATTAAAACGGCTAAGATGTTGGCCAAGGCCGACGTAGACATCACCCTTATCGACAAAACGAATCATCACCTGTTTCAGCCGCTGTTGTATCAGGTTGCTACGGCTGCTCTTTCACCGGGAGATATTGCGGTTCCCATACGGGCTATCTTTACCAAGCAGAAAAATATAAAAGTGGTTCTTGGCGAAGTAACGAGTGTTGATCATAACGATAAGTTTATAAAGCTAAAAGATGATCGTACCATTAATTACGATACGCTGGTAGTAGCCTGCGGGGCGCGCTATAATTATTTTGGAAATGCTGCCTGGGAAAAGCACGCGCCCGGACTCAAAACTATATCAAACGCCCTTAATATTCGTGAGCGCATTTTGCTGTCGCTGGAAAAAGCCGATCAGATTGATAATCCCGAAGAGCGTCAAAAATATCTGAATTTTGTAGTGATAGGCGGCGGACCTACTGGAGTAGAAATGGCCGGTGCCATAGCCGAAATCGCTAAGCGTAATATGATGCGCGATTATAACAATTTCGACCACGATGATGCGCATGTATATCTGGTTGAGGCGGGACCGAGAGTGCTGAGCGGCTACGATGCCGATTTATCAGCTAAAGCCGTTGGTATGCTGGAAGAGCTTGGTGTTGAAGTGCTGGAAAATAGCCCGGTTAAGCTAATTGAGCATGATAAAGTATTTCTGGAAAATGGCGTACTCGAGTCGCCGAATATTGTTTGGGCCGCCGGTGTAGTCGCCAACCCGATTATCGCCACTTTGGATGTTGAAACAGACCGGGCAGGAAGAGCCATTGTTGCCGATGATTTGAGTCTGCCAAATCACCGGGATATTTTTGTGATTGGTGATGCCGCTTACATGGAAGACAGTAATGGTAAGCCGCTTCCCGCTCTGGCGCCCGTTGCCATGCAGCAGGGTAAATATCTTGCAAAGCTTATTAAAGATACCAAGGCGTATTATTCTGTTAACAGAAGGCCTTTTCAGTATCTGGATAAGGGCAGTATGGCCACTATCGGGCGTGCGCGGGCGGTTGCCGATATCCGCGGCCTGAAACTCAGTGGATTTATGGCATGGGCTATGTGGTCGGTTATTCATATTCTGTTCCTCATTGGTTTTCGTAATAGATTGCACGTATTTGTAGAATGGATGTGGCATTACTTTACCTATAAAAGAGGTGTTAGGCTCATCACAGACCGTCCGGGAGACATGGCCGAGCTGAATGATGATGAGGGCGAAAAGTTTGGCAGAGCCGTTTAGGTGGAGGGAGTGTTTAATGTTGGATGTTGTATGTTGGGTTGACGGAAAACCTGGAACAGCGGTTGGCGGTCAGATAATAGTCAGCAGTCCGGAATAAAATTAAACGACATTGCTGTAAGCACGACTCTTTTTTGTAAGCCGGAATTTATTCTGGTCTTACAAAATGAACATCAATTAAGCCCGTGGCAGTATGTTTTTGAAACCACGGAATCTGCCGAGGGCGACTTTCTAAACACATCAAAGTGCAGAATCTCAGATACTCACAACGTATCCTGACCAAATGATAAGCTGCCCATTTTTGAATTTAAAAAATTCCTTTTTCTGAACCTTAAATTAGAACTGCCCAAGTTCAGTTAAACATCATGATTTTCCAAAAATCAAGAGGGTTATTACCAAGATAGAGCGCATAAATCCAGAGAAATAGCATAAAGAGCACGAGCGCAATAAACGCGAGCCAAAGAATTATCATAATAAAAAACATAGGCTTATTGCTGCTTAGAAATTCCTTCAGGCTTTTGAGTCCAAAATAGGCGTAGGGCAAACCAAAGAGTGGCGACAGGTAATACGTAAGCAGCACAAAAGAGGAAAACAGGGGCAAAGTTGAGCGAATGAACTCATCTTGCATACGAATTTCATCAAAAATACTAACTACGGTACCAAAAAGTATGAAACCAGCTGGAATCGCCAGTTTATGCGCCATATTCATACCACCGTCTTTTATTGATCCAACTTTTGGGCTATTCCGCGCAATTACGGCCAAAACAATAAAAAAGAGGGTAAACGGTAGCGAAAACAAATAAGAATACCAGCTTCTGAGCCAACCTTCATAAACCGGCTGATACGATATGTCCATAGTAAAGACGAGCTGCCACATAAAAATACCCGACAGAAAAGTTGTGGCCAAACCAACAAACTGTGCAAGAAAAGCCAGTGAAAAGCACTTTACAATTACGGTCACTTTATCCTGTCTGTAAAACACGCTATAGCCATAAATACTGCTCCAAAAATAAATCAGCAGCGGAATAACCAAAATGATTTCATCAATAAACTTACTGTAAATGTAATAGGGCATGAAGAGTGCGGTTCGGGATGAGCTTTTTTTCTGCATTTTCTTTAAAAAAAGCTGAATTACAAATTCCTGATCTAACAACTCTGCGTTATTATTTTTCAGCCTATTCCCACACCATTCAGGACTTATTTGTTTTGAAAAGGAATGAGCTTGAACGCTCAGGAGCTTGATGTTTTAAGTGGATTCCCCGCTGAAAAATCCCAAGCACTTTAGAGCGTTCCTCAAGACCTGGCCGCAAGCCTTAAACCGGGTGGGCTATGAGTTGTGCTCTTGTTTTTGCTTTGTTCATGCATTGGTATTTATTTCGTGGAATTGGGTGACCCGTATGATAATCTAATCCGCGTCACGCATGTCCCGCTATTTAAGTTATTTCTGTTTATTTCTTTTATCTATTCTGGCCTTTGTCATTCTCTCGCGCAGGCCACCTTCGTTGATAAAAGCTATTTCCAACGTTTTTATCTGGTTTTTTAGCAGATAAGTACAAATTTTGATTAAAGTGATCATAGCATTGGCACAAATCTCTGGATTTTTGTGCTCAATAGCTTTTTCGAATGTTGCGTACACAGGTTTGGATGTGCTTTTATTGAGTTCACGTAGGCGGGCTACCAAGCGATGATTTTTTTCCCAAATGGGCAACTTTTTTGTCCTCAAAAAATCTTCATAATCTATGAGTAACTCTTCCAAACTGGCACGGGCAACATTAGTGAGCTTTATTTCTGTTTCTTTCGAGGTGCCGGAAGCCATGCTGGCTTCTGCTATGTTTTGTTTGCCGCTACGAGCCGCCTGTACCATTTGCCCGACCGTGCGGTCGTATTTATGAAAAAAGCGATTCGTGAAATATACTGTGCCATCATAGATAATCTCCGCTTTCTGATAGCTAAACAGATTGCGGTAGCCACCATGAGTTGGGATAAAGCCTTCGGTATTTTTATCGTTTTCGCTCATTAATATTTCGCTTTTGCTTCTGTATGGTTATACGTTTCGTGGGACTAGTGTGACTCGTTTGACGATGTCTCCAAAGCCACACGCGTTCCGCTGAAAAAGTTATGTCTGTTTATTTCTTTTATCTGGTTTCTCCTTCGTTCAGGTACTGCTTTTCGTTTCGTGGGATTAGTGTGGCTTGTAAGACAATGTCACCCGAGTCACACGTGTCCCACTGAATAAGGACTTTCTGTTTATCTGTTAGATTCTATTTAACAGTTAACTGTTTTCTTGCGGGTATGCTCTAATATATTCTTTACAACTCATTTTATCCACAATCGTAAGTTTGAATCTACAACCATAACCATGTTTTTGAATATCTTATATTAACTGTCTTCTGATCCTCCCGCAGAAGTAAGTTCACCCGCAAATGCAGGCGACTTAATGCAACAAAACCTCTTCTCCATTTCACGCCCCCATTTCCACTATATTAAATTGCGGTTCCTGAATTCGGGAGTCGCTTTTTTTGTTTAGAGCTGAACTTGTTCGGCTCGCATTCGAATTTGATTTGCATTTTCACATTACATACACATTCACTGTCTCTATTATTCCCATCATCATCATTCCTAAATAAAACCATGCAGCAAACCACCAACCCTGTCCCCATCACAGAATTCCTCGCCAAGGCGAAAGATCTGCCCGTTTTCGATGTGCGGACACCGGGGGAGTTTGGGAAGGGGCATATTCCGGGGGCGATGAATTTGCCGCTGTTTTCGGATGAGGAGCGGGTGGTTATTGGCACGATGTATAAGCAGCAGGGACGGGATGCGGCGGTTAAGGAGGGGCTGAAGTTTGTGGGTCCGAAGCTGCATGCGTTTGTGGATGCGGTTGGTGAAACGCGAAGCCGTGCGGTCGGCCTTTATTGCTGGCGGGGTGGTATGCGCTCGGGGAGCATGGCGTGGCTGCTGCAAACCGCGGGTTTTCGGGTTGAGCTGCTTAAGGGCGGCTATAAATCGTACCGCAAACTCATCAAAAGCGTTTTTGAGCCACTAAAGATTATTCTTGTTTCGGGAAATACGGGAAGCGGCAAAACGGAGCTGCTTCATGCGCTTCGGAATCAGGGCGCGCAAGTGCTGGATCTGGAGGAGCTGGCGCATCATAAGGGCTCGGCTTTTGGCGCAATTGGCGAGAGCGCGCAGCCCACGACCGAGCAGTTTCAGAACGAGGTGATTGCCAAGGTTCTGGCGCTCGATACAAGTCGGCCTGTTTATGTGGAGGACGAAAGCATCACGATTGGGCAAGTTGTGTTGCCCGATGAGCTGTTCGGGGCAATGGGCGCATCACCCTGGATTGAGCTGCAGGTGCCCAAAGCCGATCGCGTTAAGCGGCTGGTTTCGTATTACGGGAATGCCGATCCGCGGGTGCTGGCCGAGGGCATCGGACGCGTGAAGAAGAAGCTGGGCGGTATCGAAACGCGCGAGGCTTTGGATGCGCTGTCCACGGGCGAGCTCGACGAGGTTGCCTCGATTCTGCTCACCTATTACGACCGGATGTATCAAAAGGGCATCAAGCGGAAAAATCCTCACTGTCTGGGTGCTGTTTCTGTGAAAGACGGACGTATGGATGAGGCGGCGGCTCAGATTTTGAATATGCAGATGGAGACGAATACGAACACGAACACTGATATAAATCCTAACACAAAAGAGAGATCAACAACCCAATGAATATGAGCGACATAAAACTGACACAATATAGCCACGGCGCAGGATGCGGATGTAAAATTTCTCCGGGCGTGCTGAGTAAAATTTTGAACAAGGCGGATCACCAATCGAGCTTTCCGAATTTGCTTGTGGGAAACGACTCGAACGACGACGCGGCCGTTTTTGATCTCGGAAACGGGGAGGCCATCATTTCCACCACCGACTTTTTCATGCCGATTGTGGATGATCCGTCTGATTTCGGCGGAATCGCCTCGGTAAACGCGCTGTCCGATATTTACGCTATGGGCGGTACGCCTTTGATGGCCATCGCAATTCTTGGCTGGCCCATCGATAAACTGCCGCCCGAAGTGGCTGGCGAGGTGCTCAATGGCGCGCGAAAAGTTTGTAAGGAAGCCGGAATTCCTCTCGCCGGCGGACACAGCATTGATTGTCCGGAGCCTATTTTTGGTCTTGCCGTAACCGGCAGGATTCCGGTCGAAAACGTGAAGCGCAACACGGGCGCAAAGCCGGGCGACCTGCTCTATCTCACCAAGGAGCTTGGCGTGGGCATTATTGCCACATCACAGAAAAAAGGCATTTCGAGGCCGGAGCATCTGGAGATTGCAAAGAAATCGATGCTGACCCTCAACAAAATCGGAATAAAGCTAAGCACGCTGAGCTACGTAAACGCCCTCACAGATGTAACCGGATTTGGCCTGCTTGGTCATCTCGCTGAAGTGTGCGAGCATAGCGGAGTAAGCGCAAAAATCCGTTTCAGCGACGTGCCCCGCATGCCGTTTATAGACGAATACCTGGCTCAGAAATGCATACCCGGCGGCACCTTCCGAAATCTCGACAGCTACGGACACCAAATCGACGGCTTTCCCGACAATCAGCTACATCTCCTCGCCGACCCGCAAACAAGCGGAGGCCTGCTCATTTCCGTAAGCCCAGACTCCGCAGAATCCTTCGAAAAATTCATGCACGAAAATGGATTTCCTTTAAAATCTTTCGGGGAGATTGTTGGTAAAGGGGAGTTTTTGGTTATGAGTATGGGTTGATAATTGTGAATGGTGAATTGATCGAAGACCAGTTTTAAGTTTTAAGTGTTAAGTGTTAAGTGTTAAGTGTTGAGTGTTGAGTGTTGGATTTTGGAATGCTGTTGCTGTTACTTAACCTTAACCTCTGTGAAACTCTGTTACCTCTGTGGTTAAACCTACCGGACTTCATCTGCCCTCTGCTTCAGAATCCAATTAACAATAAGCAATAAGCAATAAACAATAAACAATAAACAATGTTGAGTGTTGGATTTTGGATTGCTGGTGCCTAAATGCTGTTACTGTTACTTTAACCTCAACCTCAACCTCAACCTCAACCTCTGTGAACCTCTGTTCCCTCTGTGGTT
>JAIULZ010000158.1 GCA_022565805.1 Balneolales bacterium | reverse complement strand
CCCTCGGTCTCCCGTCTTCGGTCCTCGGTCAATTTCGTCCAGTGAATTAGCACCTTCACCCACTCACCCACTCACCCAATCTCCCGCTCACCCACTCACCCCGTCCTCGGTCATTCTTGTCCATATTAGGGTCGAAGAGACTCAAAATGGCAGGTGAACTTCTGTTCATTTTTAGCTAACCATCGGGTGTTTCATCCCTTAATTATTGCTTAGATATATTCGTCTTTTTTAGCAATGCCAATCTATTTTGTGTATTGTGTACTTTGACCGTGTTTTGCCTAATGCCGGCCTAACTTAAGACGGCTGGTTAAAGATTTAATTCTACGGGTGCCATTCGCCTTCTGGAAACAGAATTTGATTTATACTCTTTATACATACAATATATTTTCCTGATACGGCCCGGGCACAATGGGTTATATTATTACATCCGGAAGACTCTTTTAATGCTGGTTTTTAGTTAAAGAACGGTATTAAAAAAAATATCTTTGCAAAAAAACGTCGACGAATATGATTTATAGTTCCAGACAGACTGCTCTCCCAACGGTTATGGCATGTATTGGAATTCTTTTTGTTGTGAGCGGCTGCCAGCAACCGAAGAGTCCTTCCTTCGAAACCGAGCAGATATTTACATTACCCCTAATCGGAGATACTCGATACGAGTTATTGGGTAGCCGCAGGGCGCTTATAGATTCTACCAGCGCTTCTTTTTCCGACTTATTTAATACCGATCCTGCTACGGGCATGGTTTCTTTATCGTTCGACTCGGCTTTTCCTTTCGGCAATTTCGAACGTGTACTGCCAGTAGTAGATACAAGTCCGCTTGATACTGAATCGGCACTCAGTATTCTTTTTCCTGATATTTCCGGTGAAAACGAGGCCGATTTTACGACCATTACCGGTTTTCCCGCTGACGCTTTTCCAGCAGGAACAACCCTGCCTGCCGGGAGTTCGGGACCGGTTATTCTCACTGTAGAACCAGATAACTTCTTGCTTGCAGAAGGCGCAGAAGGCGCGATTACCTTAAAATTATCGAATGATCTTGGTTTTAGCTTATCCAATGTTCGTATTTTTGTTTCTTCCCAATCGGGTGGTATAGGAAATGAGCTTAATACGGGCTTTCTTCAGTCGGGCGAAAACAGATTGATACCATACCCCCTTAATGGTAGTACAAATATTACTGGTCCTCTTCAACTACTTCTTAACTTTAGCTGGCCGCAACAAGTTATGTCGTCGAGTGCCGCATCCTTAAATATACAGCTGCAGGCCGGCTCTTTAGCTGTTACAAACAGAGCCGTTGGTGCTTTCGAACCGCTATCTCTGCAGCACTCTTACACCATAGAAGTAGAGACCGATCAGTTTTCTTTCATCGAACCCGATGATTTTGTTTTCGTAGATAAGGCAACCTTCTTCTTTACGGATGTTGTTAATGAGCTCGACCTGGATTTTGATTCTCTCATATTTTCATTTCCAACCATTTTTCGTACCGATTCAAACGGTAAATTCACTCCTGCTGATACGCTATTTTTTAGTAAATCCGGCGATGACCGAATTCGCCGAAGCTCGCATCCTTCTAATATTCCCGGAGTCTCATTCAGTTTTATAGCTGAAAATCTTCACGTTTTATCGGATGATGGAAGTCTGCCTTTCACTATTTTCGGTATAACAGAAGACACCAGGGCTTCCGGGGCAGAGGCTGTTCGGGATGTAAAAGCAGCTGAAACCTTAAACCTGCGTCTCGAATCGCTGCGAATTGTGGCTTCTGCTGCAAAAGGGTTTATTGCTCCAAGGTTTGTTACCGTAGGAGATTCGGATGGGGATGTACTGGATCTTAGAAATTCTGAACACAGAAACAGATCTGCACTAGACGATTTCTTATTTATAACCAGAAGGGTTAAAAATGTAGATCTTGTTAACACATCTATGCAACTTATCTACGAAACAGATCTTGGCATAGAAACCAGGCCCTACATTGCCATGCTGGCAAGAACTGAAGATGGAGAGGAGAAGCTGTTGTCTGCTTTGCCCGGCAGCCCTTTTTCGGTTGCATCGGGAGATTCTATATCGGGCTTACAACTCGACGGATCAGAATTGAATACTGATAATATTATCACTTTTGTTACCGATAGATCCGACGGCTTAAAGCAGACCACGGGGCAAGTTGTGCTTAACAGCTCTAACACCAACCTGGATAATTTTTTGACTATTTTGCCATCAGAAATACTATTTATAACCAGAGCCCTCGCGAATCCATTAGAAACAGGGGGGTTTGTGGAGCAGCCAGTTACTTTTGATGCATTGGCCCGCATAACGGTTCCCTTTAGCTTTGCCACCCGAAATGGTCCGGCTACCTTTACAGATACGCTTAGTGTTTCTTTGGCCAGTTTACCCGACCCGCGGGATGATGTTTATATTAGCGAAGCCTCCATATCGGTTCGTTATCAAAACCGTCTCCCTTTGGATCTGGATGTTCGCCTTAATTTCCTGGATTCTGTAAGCGACGAGGTAACTATTGTTCCCTTGCCCGAAGAAGATGGAATTCGTGTGCTTTCTGCTCCTGTAGATGAAAGTGGCTTTTCAACGGGTGTGAGGTCAGAAATGGTAACTTTAGTATTGGATGAATCGCAGCTCGGGCAGCTAAATCAAT
Source organism: Balneolales bacterium (assembly GCA_022565805.1). Taxonomy (GTDB): domain Bacteria; phylum Bacteroidota; class Rhodothermia; order Balneolales; family Cyclonatronaceae; genus Cyclonatronum. Next base: position 6,091 of record JAIULZ010000158.1, on the reverse strand, counting down.
CTCGTACTCTTATTCTTAACGGGGAGTTTCTTACCCGCGACTTTCAGCCGGTTAGCCTAAGAGGCAACGACTACCTCGATCTTGATGTGCGCGCCACCTTTACACTTCGTACAAGAGTTGAATAATGGGAATGTATCTAATACCATCAAAAGACCCGGAAAACCATGTTGAGATGATTTGCCCTGATCTTGTATACAGGTTTTTGCGTGGCATGATTTGTATTGTCGCCCTCTTTTTTGTCTTTTGGCCTTCTAAAGTGCATGCCCAGAGTGTATTAATAAATCCTGAGATGATTTCTTTTGGAAATGCTGGCTCGGCTGGCATAACCGGTTTCGCATCACAATCTGTAAACCCGGCAAATCTTATGCTAATGAGGAAAGACTATCCTTTTCAAGCAGATATTATAAATATTTCCTCAAACGTGGGCGGCGAGCTCTTTAACGTTCATTTATATAATCGATATTTAACTCGTGGCAGGGTACTAACAGCACCATTGCAGCAGGAAATGCTTAGTCGCTGGTTTTCATCAGACTATGACCGCATTAGTTCCGGTGGATTTAATGCTGGTCTTACCACATTTGGTTTCGCACACAGAAGAGAGCATGATGCTATTTCGGTAGGTCATCAAATTAGAGTTTTAGGGCGGCTTGGTAGTTCAAGAGGTGTGTTCGAGGCTGCTTTTGGCGGTTTGAATGATGAACTTTTTGAACAGGCCAAACCCGTAAACCTCAGGTATGAATCTATGATATTTATGCAATTTTCAGCTGCCTATGCGCGCAGTGTTTTTGAGACCGAAGATGGACTTTTCGGTTATCCGACCCGCATTTTTGCTGGTGTGGCGCCTGCTGTAAATATAGGAACGCATCATTTAAATTTTAAAACCGATGGTACCCTGCAGGTTTCGGGTGATAGCCTCATAACGCATAGCTTTAGCTATAAGATTAGGAGTCAGGGCGCTTTTTCAAGAGATTTGGAACGCTTTGCCCTTGCAAGGCAGGAGCTTGGTGCCGATCAGGTACGATTTGCCGATTACGCCGGTTCACCTTTTGAAGGCGCACTACGGCCATCTGGCTATGGCCTTTCTTTGAATGCCGGCCTAAATGCAGAAATAACTTTACCGCAAGATTTCTTCTTTAATCGCTTTACCGGAACCGGGCCGCGAACGTTGCGGTTTTCGATCTCAGTGGCAGATTGGGGCAGTATCTTTTTTACCGAAAGCGCGGCTACCTATACAAACCAAAGAGCCTTACAATGGCGAGGTGTAGATATAAACGACGATCGCATAGACTCGGATTATAACGGGAACATACAAGACTACCTTAATTTTGTGCTCCGAGATAGTATCGGAACCGACAAATACTTAGGCTATGCTATTACTGGTGGATCGTACCGGGCCGATCTGCCATCCACATTAAGTTTGGGGTCTTATTTCAGAGCAGGTAAGCTGAGGGCAATGGCAGATATTCATACTGGTTTTAATTCTGTAGGATTAAACAGCCGCAGGCTTTTGTTTGCGACGGGCTTTGGCTATCAGGTTCATCCTGTTTTACAGCTTAGAACAGGTTTTTCTGCCGGGAGCAGAAGAAGCCCGGTGTTCGCTGGCGGTATTGTCGCCGATATTGGTAATGCAATGTTTCATATTTCATTTTCTTCTGTTTCCTATGGCAACCCGGGAGGCACAAGTGCGTCTTTTTCATTTGGCTCAAGAGTACGGTTTTAAACGTTTCTTTGCACCATTTTAATGCGCCTAACCTTTTTCAAAGCCTTCTAATACATTTCCTATTTCTTAGTTGTGTAAGGGATCTTATCTGTTTTGAGGCTATATTTATGAGTCTTTTTCATTCTCTAATCATACCGTTCATACAGATAATTTTATGCCCAAGCCACTATTTCGCTATTTCCTGCAAGGGCTGCTCTATATTGCCCCGCTTGCGATTACCGCATACATTGTATACACGCTCTTTATTTTTATAGACTCGCTGCTTAGAAGTGTTCTACAGTCTTTTCTAGGACCCGTAATACCCGGGCTCGGTATATTCATAAGCATTCTGTCCCTAATTTTGTTAGGTTATTTTGGTCAGTCTATAATAGGGCGGCCCTTAAAGGTCTGGATTGAAAGTTTTCTTGCTAAAATTCCTATCCTTAATATTGTTTATTCGGCATTTTCAGATCTGTTATCGTCTCTGCTTGGTACCGAAAGGAAGTTTAATAAGCCTGTGCTTGTGCTTGTAAATCCCATAACGAATTTGGAAAAAATGGGTTTCCTTACCGAAGAAGATCTCAGTAATATTAACGAAGCCGATAAAGTAGCTGTTTACTTTCCTCACTCTTATAATTTCTCTGGTGAGCTTTTTATTGTACCTGCATCACAGGTCCGCGAGCTGGATTTAAATCCCGGTGATGTTATGAAGTTTATTGTTTCGGGCGGGGTCGCAGGCTTTAAAGAAAACGGTGGATCTGAATCTGTAGCCAACTCTAAGTGAGATCCGCAATATTACGCTCTTTTTTTCCCTTAAATTAATTACGAATCAGGGTATTCTCTCTTTACCCTTTTTAACTGCCTCATTACATGCGAAGCTCGGATTGATGTCCATACACGAACAGGAAGACCGGCTTCTTTTAGTAGTTCTGCAACCCAGCGGTTGCTGGTTCGGGGCACAAAATAGGATCGATTCGATTTATAAAAACGACTGTTTCCATACAGACCGCTTTGTAGCTGCATGGCCTCGTTTTCTTCATTAAGGGTGAAATAGGATGATGCCCTTTCGAGCAGAGCCCGGTATCCCTCAACAGTAATATATATTTCTACCTGCTCCAGCTGAGAAAAGCGTTCGGATGCAGGCTGGCTTATTCCTACCAGATGAATGGTTGATGGTGTGGGCCAAATCCCACCTTTAATTGTGGTCCAAATTCCGGGATTATCTGTTGTATAGTATGCTCTGTCGCCCCAGCCCAACTCAGCGAAACGAGATGGCTCCGATCCGGTATGGCGTATAGAATCGGGGCTAAGATGCAGTGCAGCGGGCATGATTTCATAAAAATCATCATTTAATGGAACAACAATGCCTACATGCCATCCATGTGAAATAACCTGAACCGCAATTGTTCTGGATTCAGGATCTTCAGGGAAAAGCTCGGGATTAGAGCTGGCACAGCTACAGGTAATCGTTAAAATTACCCATGCTATAATACCAATGCTATTTCTGGAAATTGCAGGTAACATGATCGCAGGCTGTAGGTCTAATTAGTTCTTGAGGCTTTTTTTACAGCTTATATCTACTTATGTATGCATTCTAGGTAATACACCTTTGAGGCTTCAGTCGCGAAATAGACGCATCCACCTGTTTTAAATCGAAGCGCTATTAAATGAATCTTTGAGGCATATTCTGTACTCTTTGTTCTTTTTTATCTGTTAAAATACACAAAAATCAATATACCAAAGTCCAAAGCTGTTGTGGGGTAGGCTACACAGTTTTAATATCATTTTATGGAATGAAACATCATAGCCTGCATAGTTCGAAAATTATAGTTGACTGAATATATTACTATGTGCTTCAACTATATACATTATTTAAACTATAAAGTTTGCGCCCGCCCCGAAAAGTCAAATTTGAACCACGAGGTCACGAAGACTCGAAGTTTCATGAAGGTAGGTAACTGCTTTTATGATACCAGATTTAACGCTTGAAGACGTAATTTTTGGAATGGAGAATAATCGGAGTAGCCTCAAGTTTTATTTACCGCTGCGCACCGAGTCAAGCGATACCCATGAATCGAAATTTGGCTTTGGTCTGCTTTGTCTGAGAAATGGTTTGCTCAACGTACTTCAGGTATGTTTCCGCCATTATTTCTCAAACGCCTTGTTATAAACCAAAATACTTGATGAATAATGCAGGGTAAGTATTTGAACCAAGTTTTTTTATAAATTGATATATAACTAAAAAGTAATTTAGTAAATTGCAGGTTCTGAATATGTATCTCAAAATAAGGACAAGATGGGCCTTTATTTTATTAGTAGAAGTAAATCTTTTGCTCTGTTCGGGCAATGCGGCTAATGAAACCATCATCCTGAATGTAAATTAAAACAAACTATACTATACACACCGATTATGTCATCTAAAATATTTGTCTTTACGCTTTTCGTCTTTGCATTTAGCACGGCCTTCTATTCTGCTCATTTATATGCAGCCGATTCGGATTCGCATAGTTCTGCAACCAAATCTGAAATCTTCCTAATGCTTACTTCCGCCGATTCTGAAACTCAGATGATGGCTTTAATTTTGGTTACGCAGGCAGTGAATCAAGGTGGGAAAGCGCGCATTCTTTTATGTGGAGAAGCAGGTAACCTTGGGGTACAAAACAATGAATCTCCATCTTTCAGGCCTTTAGACAGGTCGCCATCACAGCTGTTATCTGGTTTGATTAATCAGGATGTTGTGGTAGAAGTTTGCGGTATTTTCCTGCCCAATCGTCCGGATCTTTCATCAGATGACCTTTTGGATGGCGTTGTTACGGCTCGTCCACCTGATGTAGCTGCATATATGCTGCAGAATCATGTTCGCTTTTTATCTTTTTAATGCTTGTTTTGAATATTGGGTATTATCGTCATCCATTCTGCTAGCAGTTTAGCCGATCATTTATTTGCTGTTTTATCTTCCTAACTACGCGTGGATTTCTTAGTTTTAGACTTAGAAATCCACGCTTTTTTAGCGATTAATCAACATTTAATGAGTTAGTTATGCCTGTACTCGGCAATATTGGAATTTTGTACCAGTGTAAACAAGGTGGTAGGCAGGCCGAAGTGCAGCCTGTTGAGAAGGCCGCTTTAGTATGGGAAAGAGACACCATTGTTTGGGTTGGCGAAGAGGAGAAGTTGCCCGCCGACTATGCTGACCTTGAGTTTATAGATGCCGGTGGTGGCATGGTAATCCCCGGGCTTGTTGATTGCCATACGCATCTCGCTTTTGGCGGATGGCGCGAAGATGAGTACGAGCTTAGGGCGCTCGGCCGGCCATATATCGAAATTGCAAAATCCGGGGGCGGAATTCTAAGCAGCATGCGGGCAACCCGGGAAGCAACCGAAGATGAGCTTTATGATTTAGCCCTTGAGAGAATTAACGGAATGCGGAAACTGGGTATTACAACGGTTGAGTGCAAAAGTGGCTACGGTTTATCGTTTAAGGATGAAGTAAAGCAGCTGAACGTTTATCGCCGGCTTGATCGAAATCAGCCGCTTGATGTTGTTTCTACCTTTCTTGGAGCGCATACCATACCGCCTGAGTATAAAGACAACAGAGCCGGCTATATTTCTGTTTTGATAAAAGAGTGCATCCCCTTTATTGCAGATGAACAGCTGGCTACTTTCTGCGATATCTTTGTAGAAGAAACTGCCTTCACAATTGATGAAGCGTGGACAATTCTGTCAACGGCGCAGGATTACGGTCTTATGCTTAAACTCCATGCAGATCAGCTTAGTGATGGCGGTGGGGCTTCGCTCGCCGCAGATATTGGCGCGGTTTCTGCAGATCATCTTGAGTATTGCTCTGATGAAGGCATTGCAAAAATGAGGGACGCCGGGGTAACGGCAGTAAGTATTCCACTTGCAAGCTACTATTTGCGACAACCTTCTTTACCGGCTCGTAAAATGATTGAGGCCGGATTACCCGTAGCCGTTTCTACCGATTTCAATCCCGGCTCTGCGCCAAGTTATCATTTGCCGTTTGCCATGCATTTGGCCTGCGTTCTGCAAACCATGAGTCCGGCCGAGGTACTTAAAGGAGCCACGGCTTATGCTGCCCGCGCGCTAAAACTCGATCACCTTACAGGTAGCCTGGAATCTGGAAAAAAGGCCGATATAGCCGTAATGGACGCAAAATCCGTAAACTTTTGGCTGTATCATTTTCGCCCAAATGCCTGCGCGATGTCGTTTAAGGATGGCATTCGGATTGTGTAGGGTTTGGGGTGTTAATTTTGAGTGTTGAGTGTTGAGTGTTGGATTTTGGATTGCTGGTGCCAAAATGCAGTTGCTGTTACTTTACCTCAACCTCAACCTCAACCTCAACCTCTGTGAACCTCTGTTCCCTCTGTGGTT
>JAIULZ010000157.1 GCA_022565805.1 Balneolales bacterium | reverse complement strand
CCCGGAGCCCCGGGTGAAAAACGAAACAAAAAAGCCCGAGCCGGGATGTCATTGAAATCAGCAAATACGCCGAGGGCATAATGACCGAGGACCGAAGACGGAGGACCGGGGGAAAGAGGTCAGAAGTCAGTGGCCGAGCTCAAAAAAAGCATTACAATATCAAAACCCAGCCCCAACGGGGCGACATACCCGTAGCCCGGGGTGGAGGCCGCAGCGAAGCCCGGCCCGGAGCCCCGGGTGAAAAACGAAACAAAAAAGCCCGAGCCGGGATGTCATTGAAATCAGCAAATCCGTCGAGGGCAATTTCAGAAGTCAGCAAAGTGAAAATCTCACATCAACAAATGACTGAAGCATGGCGCCCAAATTCACAGGGAAGAAATGACCGGGGACCGGGGGAAAGTGGTCAGCGGTTATAAATTAGTGGCCGAACTCAGAAACGCATTACAATATCAAAACCCAGCCCCAACGGGGCGACATATCCAATTCAACAAGGCACTAAAAAAGCCGGAACTGCTGCCAGCATCCGGCTTTTTTATTTTCCTCGAAAAACCTTGCTTATTCACTTCCGAAAGGCTTTTTAAAGCCTTCTTCTACTTAACCAGAGTCATTTTTTGAGTGAGTACTTTTCCACCAGCGCTCAGACGATACTGGTAAACACCGCTCGCCAGGTGTTCTGCGTTGAAGGTTACCGAATAGTTTCCAGCGCTCTGCTGTTGGCTAACAAGCGTAGCCACGCGCTGTCCCATCAAATTATAAACATTTAAAGTTACCTCGGCCGCTTCCGGCAGTGCGTAATTTATTTGTGTAGCTGGATTAAAAGGATTGGGATAGTTTTGTAAAAGGGTGATGGTTTCCGGTAGGCTTGTTTCCGGATCGATATTTGTCGGCATGCCGTAGGTAATCTTTAGGCTAAAGCGAGATTTAGCATTAAGTTGCAGGTCTTCGGGCTGGCTCAAAATAGCCTCGAAGTAATCCTTATCCTGCGGTATAGCAGCCATTTCCTAGGTGGCTTCATAATAAAAAAAGTATGGCATACCGCTGGTTAGATGATGCTCGTGACCACACCAGCCAGTAGTCTTCTGCGGTGTTTTGCCCAGTTAGCGTTACGTTACTAAGCTGGATATCGTTAGCATATACAGTATTGTAATGGGAGAATGTTAACAGGATTGCAAAGGAAAGCGCGAAGAGGCTGGCCAGATGGCTTCGGCAAAACCGAAACGAAAGATAGTAAAGTAAGATTTCCCATAATTTATAACCCGAGATTAATCTGATTACAAAATAGATGGCTTTTCAAAGCCTACTAACAGTTGATGTTTTAATTCTATTAGAATACTAAAAATAAGTGATCTATACGTAACTCCATAATATTATTTGCAATTTTCAAATTACTATACCCCTCTCGAAATCTTTGGTGACCTCTCGAGTTATTTATCTCAACTACTTTTCGCACCTTATTACTTAAATTAATTCCTTCTGATCAGTGAGATACTTATCACAGACTCGAGCATTTAATTTCGAATTGAGCACCCAATAGCCTCCCAAGCGCAAATTAGTTGCATTTGATAATTACTGTAAATATCGTAAACAGAGGATACGGTTATGGCCTTAACTCGCTATATTCAAAATCGACACCAAATTTGCGGTACTTCGGGCGGACAGAAACCATAATGGCCAATGAGGCCCATCACCTATCCAGCTTTTCAGCTGATGCACTTTCGAATTCGACGAAAAATTTGCCTATAATTAGCCTTCGTTTTACTACGGTATTTATAGTGACTACTTGATTCAATGATCAGATTATCAACCTTTCACCCGTCATTCTGATACTCTACCGAAAATTGACACGAACTTAACATCGAATTATGAAACCCATCATCACTTCCTTTGCTGTTAGCACTTGCCTGGTAGCCAGTCTGTTTTCGGCCTCCTGCTCTTCAAGTGCAGATACTGTGGGTGCAGAACAGCATACAAGCTTACAGAATCAACCTGCTGCAGAACTCCAAACTTCAAATATGATTAACCAGGAAAATCCTTTTTTTCGCCCAAGTCCGCTACCTTTTAAGGCGCCGGAGTTTAACTTAATTAATAACGAACACTACATGCCGGCTTTCGAGCAAGGCATGCGCGAGCAACTTAAAGAAATTGAAGCCATTGCATCGAACCCGGATGCACCGGATTTTGATAACACCATTGCCGAAATGGAGCGCACCGGCAAACGTCTTACCCGCGTGCAACGTGTGTTTTTTAACATGACCTCTGCTCATACGAATTCTGAAATTCAGCGTATTCAGGCCGAACTTTCACCAAAGCTTGCAGAGCATAGCGATAATATTTATTTGAACGGCGCTTTGTTCGAAAGAGTGAGAACTCTGCACAATAATATAGATGAGCTGGACCTGAACCCGGAGCAGGGACAGCTTTTAAAGCGGACTTTCGAGAATTTTGTGCGCGCCGGGGCATTGCTTACCGATGAGCAGCAGCAGCGTGTGCGTGAAATAAACGGCAGACTTTCTGCACTCGGCACGCAGTTTTCCGAGAATATGCTAAACACAACAAGAGAGCGTGCGGTTTTGATTTCTTCGGTTGAAGAGCTCGACGGACTGAGTTCTTCGCAAATTGAAGCAGCCAAACAGGCCGCTAAAGCACGCGGTCATGAAGGAAAATATTTATTGAATCTGACCAATACCACTCGTCAACCGATTACCGCAAGCCTTAACAATCGGGAAACCAGAAGAAAAGTTTGGGAAGCTTCGGCCTACCGTGGTTTGGGGCGTGATGGCCATATCGATAATCAGCCTTTAATTTTGGAAATTGCCAGACTGCGCGCCGAGCGGGCACAGCTTCTTGGTTTCGATCATTTTGCTGCCTACCGGCTTGAGCCAAATATGGCGGGAACCCCCGAAGCAGCCTATAAAATCCTGCTTGATATGCTGCCGGCTGTAAAAGAAAATACCAGAAAGGAAGCCATGCAAATTCAGGAGCTGATGTTTTATGATGGCATCGAGGATGATGTAAAGCCATGGGATTGGGAATACTATGCCGAAAAAGTGCGCCTGAGCGAGTATAATGTTAGCGATGCAGAAATCAGGCCTTATTTTGAGCTGGAGCGCGTTATTCACGACGGTATGTTTTATACGATGAAAAAACAGTATGGAATAACGTTCGAAGAACGATTTGATCTGCCCGTTTACCATCCGGATGTGCGCGTTTTTGATGTATTTGGCTCAGACGGTGAGCAAATTGGCCTGTTTTATGCCGACTATTTTGCCCGCGACTCCAAGCGGGGTGGCGCATGGATGAGTTCGTACGTGGTTCAAAATCATATGTTCGGCCATAAGCCGGTAATTGTAAACGTGCTGAATATACCGCCGCCGCCAGAAGGTGAGCCGGCTTTGATCAGCCTTGGAAATGTGACTACACTTTTCCATGAAATGGGTCATGCCGTGCACGGACTTTTCTCGGATGTATATCACCCTTCGCTTGCCGGTACCGCAACGCCGCGCGATTTCGTAGAATTCCCTTCAACCTTCGAAGAAGACTGGGCCATTCAGCCGGAAATTCTGGCTAATTACGCTTTCCATTACGAAACCGGAGAGCCTATTCCCGGCGATTTGTTGGAAAGATTTTTGCAGGCTCAGCAGTTTAATCAAGGATTCGACACCTTCGAATACCTTGCGGCTTCTCTGCTCGACCTCGACTGGCACACACTTGCACCTTCTGAAATTCCAGACAGCGTAGAAGCTTTCGAGAAGGCATCTTTACAGCGCCATGGCGTTGATTGGGAATTTGTACCGCCACGATATACTTCCGGAATTTTCAACCATGTTTGGCCCGGCGGATATGCATCGAGCTACTACGCCTACATTTGGAGTGAAGTACTTGCTGCCGATGCGTTCCGCTATGTGCTGAGTCAGGGTGGTATTGGCTCTGAAGCATCGCAGCGCTACCGTAAAACCATACTTTCAAGAGGCGGGAGTCAGGATCCGATGGAGCTTTACAGAGAGTTCCGCGGTCAAGACCCAACCGTAGATGGTTTGCTTATACGAAGAGGTCTGGCTACAGATAATTGAGTATTTGATCCGGCTTCATCCGAAAACTGAAGCCGCTCAGATTACAAAACTTACCATAAATTACCCATTTTCGGGTAATCTTAATACAATTGACCGGCTTTTGGCCATTCAGGAGACACTTACCATTTTGGAGAAACCGGTCTTCTTTTAACGGAAAACTAAATTTAGAATCATGCCTTTAACGAACCGATCAACCTGGCTAACCTTGCCTGTATTACTGGTGATGCTTTGTTTTGCGGGATGCGGAACTGCCGCTATTCCAGCCGCAGTTGAAAGCTCCGACCGTATAGATGAATCGAACCTGCTAACTGTCGAAAAAATGTGGGAGCTCCATCGCGTGGGCTCACCCGCCATTTCTCCAAACGGAGAGTGGATTGTGGCGCCGGTAACGCACTTCACCATTAGCGATGATAAAGCACATACAGATCTTTGGCTTTTTCGTGCCGACGGATCAATCGAAAGGCCGCTTACGCGACATGGGTCATCAGATAGTCAGCCTGTTTTTTCTCCGGATGGAACCCGGATGGCTTTTGTGAGTCGCCGTGACGGTGATGATGCACCACAAATCTACACCCTTCCCTTAGATGGTCCGGGCGAAGCCGTGCGTCTAACAGAAGTACCCACCGGAGTAAGCGCTATTAAATGGGTTGGGACGCATCTCTATTTCGTATCAAATATTTTCCCCGGTAAAAGCTGGAACGAAATGGAAGAACGGCTTAAAGCAGATCGTGCATCACACAACTCTGCTATAGCATGGAATGCGCTTCCGTATTCTTCATTTGACCGCTACCTCGACGAGGATCGTGAGGCGCATGTTTTCCGGATACCAGCAAATGGAGGCGAAACTCAAAACCTTACGCTGTCAACCGGCCTGGAGCTACCGCGTTCGGGTCAAAGCACGGGCAGCTACGATGTTTCTCCGGATGAGTCTCTACTTGCATTCGTAACGGATACCAACGCCAACGATCTTGATCCAAAACTTGACATCTATCTGGTAAGACCGGGAAGCAGCGAGGCCAGAAACATAACCCCGGATAACGACGCTCCGGATAGCAATCCTCTTTTTAGCCCGGATGGCACAACAATTGCGTACACGAGTCAGCGCATTAAAGGCTTTTATGCAGACCGCAGCCGTTTGATGACCTACAGTTTGGGCAACAGCAGAACTACAGAGCATTTCAGTAGCTGGGATCGCTCAGCCGGTGGACTCAGCTGGCTGCCGGACGGCTCTGGTCTTGTCGGATCGATTGATGATGCAGGTACACGCCGGATTTACCATTTCGACCTCGGAGCGGAAACACCCCGCGCGGTAACCGGTAACACCGATTATCCATCGCTCGCGATTTCATCAACCGGAGTGATGGTAGCACAAAACCACAGTTTTCTGCATCCGCCACAGCTACACATGGTTGATTTAGAGACCGGAAACACGACCCGCATCGATACCATCAACGATGATAAGTTGAAAGATGTAGAAATGGGTACTTATGAATCGGTAACCTATGAGGGCGCAAACGGAGCCGAAATACAAATGTGGGTACATTACCCACCGGGATTCGATTCTTCTAAAAAGTATCCGCTCATGTTTTTGATTCATGGCGGTCCGCATAACGGAATGACCAACGGATTCCATTTTCGCTGGAATGCCCAAACCTTTGCATCTTGGGGTTACGTAACGGCATGGCATAATTTCCACGGTTCATCAGGATTTGGTCAGGATTTTACAGACGCGATAAATCCAGACTGGATTACCAAGCCTTATGAAGACACTATTCGTGCGGCGGAGTGGTTCATGGAAAAAGACTGGATAGACAGCGACCGTATGGTTGCGGCGGGCGCGAGCTACGGCGGATACCTATCCAGCATGTTGCTCGGTAAAGATCATCCCTTTAATGCGCTTGTGATTCATGCGCCGGTTTATAATATGTACTCTCAGATGTCTGCCGATTTCGCCGTTCACACCACAAGATTTGGAGATTATTGGGAAGACGACGGCAGCCACTTTAATGGGCAAACGATTTATGAGTTTATTTCCCCTCACTATTATGCGGCTAATTTCAGAACTCCTGCGCTAATTATACATGGCTTGCGCGATTTGCGTGTACCAGTGGGTCAGTCGTTTGAGTTGTTCAGAACGCTGCAATCTAAAGGTATAGAATCCCGACTTATTTATTACCCGGATGAAAACCACTGGATCTTGAAGCCGAATAATTCCATTAACTGGTACCATGAAGTAAGAAACTGGGTGGAGCGTTTTGCAGAACCTGGTGGACGATAAATGGAAGTTTGGTAGTTAAGCTATATATCAGTTTTTTTGAAAGCCCTGTCTCCTATTTGAGGCGGGGCTTTTTTGCTTTATTTGTTGAGGGGTTTCAGAAAAAGAGTTCAGCAAAAATGCGCACCGTGCTTCGATTATTTGTTGATATTGGATTTTTTTCTTTGATGAGTTTAGATGGCTACCCTCGGCGTATTTTATGATTTCAAGAACATCCCGGCTCGGGTTTCTTTTTCCTCCGTTTTTTACCCGGGGCTCACGGCCGACTGCGCTACGGCCTCCACCCCGGGCTACGGATATGCCGCCCCGTTGGGGCTGGGTTTTAATATTGTAATGCATTTTCGAGCTCGACCACTGACTTCTGATTTCTGATTTCTGATTTCTGATTTCTGACCTCTGCCCCCCCCCGGTCCTCCGTCTTCGGTCCTCGGTCCTCGGTCTTCGGTCATTTCGGTACAGCAATTTTTGCGCCTCTATCTCCCAAATAAAATAGGCGATACATACATCACACATTAAAATAAGATGCATTTTTCCCGTTTTATGATGACATCATGCTGTCACTCTTAGTATTTATATTGAAGTATGACACTTGGAAAACTGCAATTGGTCGTGAAAAGCCAGCAGTTTCACAGAGACCTTTATTCAAAGAGAGAGCCTGCTAAGGCGTAGGGTGGCTTCGGGAAACCGAAGTCGCCTTTTTTTGTTGAATAATCTTGTTTTTATTTACTATTAAATCAACGCTTTGGAATAACGAGTAGAGTAGACTATTCTACTCATTATCTTCTTTACTTTCGCAAATTACTCTTACTTTGGTACTGAAGCAGTCCATTTATTCATGAATCTTTTTTCACCATGAGCAAGCCCTTATCAGATAGCGTAATTTGGATAACCGGAGCGTCTTCAGGTATTGGAGAAGCTCTTGCGGTTGAGCTTTCAAAAACCGGCGCCCGTCTTATTTTGTCGGCAAGAAGAGAATCTGAGCTGGAAAGAGTTCGAAGCAGGTGTCATTTCGGAGATATAAATACCCGAAGCCTCCGGCTTAATTTAGAGGATACCAAAAGCCATAAACAGCTTGCTGAAGATGCGATCAGGCTTTTTGGTCATATAGATATTCTCATTAACAACGGTGGGCTCAGTCAGAGAGCTACGGCAATGGAGGCCGAATTAGACGTTATCCGGAAAATAATGGACGTCAATTTTTTCGGCACTGTTTCTCTTACTAAATCTCTCCTCCCTCATTTTACCAAGCGAGAGAGCGGTTATGTAGTGGTGATTAGCAGTGTTATGGGGAAAATCGGCACCCGATACCGCTCTACGTATGCAGCTTCGAAACATGCGTTACACGGCTGGTTCGACTGTCTGAGGCAGGAAATGTATGATTTTAACGTGGATGTTACGCTTGTTTGTCCGGGTTTCGTAAGGACCAACATCACCGTAAATGCCCTTACCGGAGACGGAGAAACTTATAATGTGATGGATTCGGCTCAGGAAAACGCGATGACCCCAGATGAGTTCGCGAAAAAACTGCTTCCGCTTATGCAAAAAAGAAAACCGGAGGTGTATATTGGTGGTCGTGAAGTGGCTACCGTTTATTTGAAGCGATTTTTTCCGCGTCTTCTCGACCGGGTTCTCAGAAACGCAAAAGTTACATAGAAAAGATTGGGGGCGGTTTCCGGATAGTTTTTTTTACATACTTCCCTGCCAGGCAATTACAGCATCCGTCACTTCCTTTGGGGGTCTAATTGGCCGCCCACCAGTCATGAATACAGCCGTTACTTTTGCAATGGTAGTAATGGCCTTATCGCTCTTGCGCTCAATTTGCTGATGAAAAATAAAGCGGACTGCGCCCTGCTGTTCCACCGCTACCTTTACAACAAACTCATCATTTGCCAGCAATGGTCTTTTGTACTGAATCTCAATTTTATGTACAACGGCATCGAAGCCTCGCTGATGCAAATCTACAAAGTTTAATCCAATTTTTTTAAGAAACTGATGTCGTGCATGTTCAAAATAATTTTGATACACCGCATTATTTACAACACCCTGCACATCAAGTTCGTAGTCGCGAACAGCTAAAGATTCTTCAAATTTAAAATCAGTCATTATAATGTGTTTCTGAAGTTAGAAAATAAGAATTGGACTAAATCATCTTTTAAATCCATACTTGTATGGAAATTACAGCATCAATACTAAGTTCATTTCTGAATGTATCAGAATTATTCAATTTCTAAAAAAATGGATTAGCGGAAAATAAGATTACCGGGAATATGTTTTCTTAGAAGGCTTTGAATAACATTCTATTTTGTTCGTATTTGACGCCTGAGCAAAAATAAAACCGGAGTCCCCGACGGTTCGGGGTCAAGGATTTTATTTTTGCTCCAAGGAAGAAGGCGGGCAAAAGAGTGGTTTTGCA
>JAIULZ010000156.1 GCA_022565805.1 Balneolales bacterium | reverse complement strand
ACGACCGATATTGTAACCCCGAATGGAGGACTCCGCGAAGCAGTACGTAATCCGGGGGTTAAAAGAACAATAACAAATCGCCCGAGCCTGGATCTTTTTGAACCCAAGAAATCTATCGAGGGCAACGATCTTATCACATCAACGTCATAATCGCTTTTGTACAATCAGCTCACAAAACAATAATAAACAGGCTAATAATTTTATTAAAGCGCCCCAGGCGCGGCATTATGCAATCCATTAATAAAACCTCAGGATATGTCGCACCTACGGCGCTTTCTTTATTGCTCGCTCATAACCCCAAGCCACCGCTTTGCGCTGAGCTGGGGCTACAGTTATATCGCACTTACTGTGCTCTTTTTTATGAATCGTTTGAATAAACCTGCTTTTCTATGAACATAGTAGACGTAGCACTACCTGCGTAGTTTAAATAAAAAAAGTTTGGTTTCTAAAGATTATGATGAAATTGAGTTAAGCAATCTATTCCGCTGCGGTTTGCATGCTCCACATTCTGCCTTCTTCAAACCATTCCACAAATATGATGTTCGGCGCACAGCAAACCTGACAATCTTCTACATACTCCTGACTTTTCCCCTGACTCGGGTCTATAAACGTATCGTTTGCGCTACCACAACTTGCGCAATAAAATACACCCGACTGGACTTCAGCAAAGTTACTCTGATCATCCTCATTACCATAGAACTCATCTTCCGAACCAAATACATCATCATTCATAAAGCATTTTTTTGGGTTTCTTGAAAAAGAAATTTCATGATACAGCTATACCTACAGAACACATTTGCTGGCTCTGTAGTTGTGCAAATATAAGTTTTCACATCTCACTTACTTTTAAGAATACTTTAATACACAAGGGCTTTCGGTGGCATTACAGCCTCGCTCATCTTAAAAACCGCACACAAACTACGCTCCTTGAGGAATTGAGTTTAAATCGTGGCAGAATTCCGATAAATAAAACGACTTTGTATTTATACTTGTTGTAACAAATCATTACATGAGCAACCTACTCTTTGAGCAGAAAAAGCAGTAACTTATTAATCAGATGATTAACACGATTACTCACTCCTGTATCGTTTAATGGGTACGAATTAAATTTATTTCGACCGACAAATGAGAGAAGCCTGCTTAGCTTTACGAACACAAACAATAGATTGGATCAGGCATACACAGACTTGAAAACTCAAGTGTGAATTTTTATACAGAAAAGGGATTATTGGAGTGGTAAAACTAAGTAACTGCCCGCGATTTGTATGCAGGATAATCATCAGGAATAGTATTAACATCACCGGCCGAGCGTGGAATTAGCAATCGATGCTTAGCAGATATAACAAACTAGTTTCAATGGAAAATATTTTAGAAAAATCAACTAACACCCCAGAGAATCAGTCTACAGACTGTAAACCAGATGATATCGCTTTAAAGAGTTTTTTCTTAGGACCACAGGCCGAAAACAGCCCTTGGGTTAAAGAGCTAGTTAATGAATTGCTTAATCTTTGGTTCGACTGGAGAAAATCGCTTTATCCCGAAGACGGGCCAGCTATTTCACAATCTGACATGATTACGCCCGAATTTATACAACGGAAAGAAGCTATACGCGAAAAGGCGGTGGAAATCATGAAGCGACTTCAGAATGAAGTTCCCAGTTTTTCGCCACGATATATCGGTCATATGATAACCGAAGTATCGGTTCCAGCTCTGCTGGGCCACATCATTACATTGCTATACAACCCTAATAATATATCGGGCGAGTCTTCTCGCGTAGGTATTTTATTGGAAGATGAAGCCATCAAAGACCTGCTTGAAATGGTGGGCTACAGCACAACCTACGGTTCAGGACATTTTACATCTGGCGGTACAGTGGCTAATCTGGAAGGAATTCTGCGTGCAAGAGACCGTTTTGCCAAATGGTTGGCCGCTGGCGCAGTTAACAGAAGTTATGGCGATAAAAAAATGAGCGCTTTCGACGCCAGCCTCATGGGCTGGACCCGATATGATGAGCTCCGTTTCGAATACGAACTCACCGACGACGACCTGCGCCCGTTCCATATACTCCGAAGCAACCCGGCAGACGTTTTCAGAAAACTGAGCCATGTGTATGAATCGGATTATGCGGGCCCCGTAGTGCTGGTTCCGCAAAACAAGCATTACTCATGGAATAAAGCTGTAGATATTCTTGGGCTTGGCGAAGAAGCCTTTATAGGCATCGAAACCGATGAACATGGCCGTATGTGCCACAAATCGCTTAAGCAAACTATAGAAGACTGCGCAAGAAAGCAGCGACCGCCTATGATGGTCGTTTCCGTTGCGGGAACTACAGAGCTTGGTGAAATGGATCCGATCCATAAAATCCAAACGGTTCTGGACCATTTTAAACAGGAATACGGCTGGCACATCTGGCACCATGTGGATGCAGCTTACGGTGGCTTCCTCTGCACCATAGACACCGCTGCCTCAGACGTAATTTCTGAAAATATGACTTTTGCGCTGGATGCCATCCGCAGAACAAACTCTGTTACAATCGATCCCCATAAGTTAGGCTATGTGCCTTATGCATCCGGTGCTTTTTTATGCTCGAGCAAACGCGAATACTATTATCGTAAATCCATCGCTCCATACATCAATTTTATGAGCACAATGGAGCGCGGCCCACAAACGCTGGAAGGTTCCCGATCTGCCGCCGGTGCCGTTTCCACTTGGCTCACAGCCAGAACAATAGGATTAGGTGCAGAGGGTTACGGTCGGATTCTGGAGCGCACAATTCGCTCTCGTATAAAGCTTGAAAAACTGCTAGCCGATTCTGATAATCGCATACGCATTTTCCCACATGCAGAGACTAATATCATAACACTCTGCGTAGCGGAAGCCAATGAGTCGCTTGGCAAAACGAATGAGCGAACACTGGCACTATATGATGTCTTTGGTCCCAATGAAAACCACGAGTTTTTTGTTTCCAAAACTACGCTTAAACGACCGGCATACAATCGCTTAATTGATGCTTTTACAGAAAGCTGGAACGCTGTACACGACACTCATGAGCTCGTACTACTTCGCATAACTGTTATGAATCCCTTTTTTGATACCAAAGATAACCTGAATTACCCGGTGGCATTTGTGAAGGCACTGCAAGAACAACTTTTACGGTTAACTGCCAATTCGAATTAATTCTGTTTTTCGGTAGGTTTCTAAAACCGCCATAATTAAATTTAAAGCTAAGACAACATTCAGCTTTTACTGATCATAAAATTAAGAAGGGGCGGATATTTGTTATCCGCCCCTTTTTTTGATGGCTTTTTAGTTTCACCATTCAATAACCAATTGATTACGGCGACAGACAAGAACATTCATCCTAAGAACAACTAAAGCCTGCTGGAGTTGAACATTCCCAAGTCGCTGGCATGCCGCCAAAATCGGTTTGTCGCAAAAAATATATACTTTATTTAACAAGCATCATTTTTTGGGTTTGGGAAAAACTATTGGTGCTTAGCCTGTACAAATACATACCACTGGCAAGATTAGCCGCATCGAACATAACCGTATGCGTACCCGCCTGGAATGTGCCATTAGCTAAGACCGCAACACGCTGCCCGCTAAGATTAAAAACTTCCAGCATTACTTCGCTGTGCTCAGGCAGCTGAAACTGAATTTGTGTAGCCGGGTTAAATGGATTAGGGTAATTTTGGCTAAGTTTAAAACCTTCTGGAGCTTCATTACCGGGTTCATAAACCGAGGTAGGAATCCCCTCTACATTCACTTCAAGGTCGTCTAT
The DNA here is from genome assembly GCA_022565805.1 of Balneolales bacterium. Taxonomy (GTDB): domain Bacteria; phylum Bacteroidota; class Rhodothermia; order Balneolales; family Cyclonatronaceae; genus Cyclonatronum. The sequence goes on along the minus strand of JAIULZ010000156.1, from coordinate 4,979 downwards.
ATACCATGTGAAGTTTTCAGACCCATCTCCCTGGCCATTTTCATGGAAATCGAAAATCATAACAATTACGTCCCATTCGTTGGTAAAACCTGCGCCGCTCATATCCCAGGTAATTTCTTCCCAATCTCCGGCTACGGTTGTATTGCGAATGGTTTCATACTCTGCAGGGCCATTTTGATTTTCAACTTTCATCAGAATGGGGACACCTTCTCTTGGCGACCACACTTTCATTGAAATAAAAGGCTTTTAAGGATCTACAGTAAAGGTTTCATCCAAATGCATGAATGCCCCGGCCCAAAATGGTCCGCTTCCCTTAACCATTCGGCCTACCCAATCGCTTGTATTAATTCCTGTAGGAGATGGGTTTCCAACACGGCTTAAATGACCCGCTTCGAAGCCAAGAAATGCAAAATTCCAGTTGAAATCATCGTCTTCGAAGTCGAGTGGCAGACTCAGGGGATGAAGGTCTTCCGGAGTACCCGGGCCTTCATCACGAACATCATCAGGGCCGGCTGAGTTAATAACAATATTATCGAAATACCAAGTCCAGTCTGGACCGCCATCGCCATTCTGGCCTTCATTAAAATCGAAGATAAGAGTGATCTGATCCCAGTCGATCTGAGGATTTACTCCATTATAGCTCCATGTTAATGTTTCCCATTCTCCTGCTTTTGTTGTTATCGCAAAAGAATCAAATTGGCCTGAGCCATCAGATTGCTCCAATTTCAGGTTAATTCCCACATTCGTTCTTGGCGACCAAACATCCATACTGATTGTATACTTTTCTTCGGTAAACCAAAACGTTTCTTCGGTCCAGAAAAATGCACCGGCCCAGTATATTTGGGCATCTTTAACCATTCGCCCAACAAAGTTAGACTCATTAAACTCATCCTGCTGGGGGTTTTCTATCACATCTGCATGGGCTCCCTCGAAACCGAAGAATACATTATCCCAATCAATCGTTTGATCGTCAAAATCAATAGGGATAGGAACTCTCACGAGATTAATTTCATCTTGTGGAACCGCTTGCAGATCAGTATTTGAAAAAGACTGCAATTTATTTGCAGAATTATTACCAGAATCAGCAATCAAGACATTCGAAAATGAGAATATCACAAATATGCAACTTACCAGAAAAACATGCTTTAAGTATCTGTATTTTTACATTATATATTTACATTTGAAGGACACTTATAATTTAAGCGTAAGTCAATACTTATTCGTATAAACCAATGCTATGCAATAACTTAAAGACCCGAATACACTTTTGCAAAATAATATTATTATTTTCTAATATTTTTTCATCTATGTGCAATTATTTTCAAATAGCCAGCAAAAAAAGAGCCTTGTACCACTTCTGATACAAGGCTCCAATGAACGACTACTTCAAGTCATTCAATAAATATGATGTTTTAGGCTACACTTTCTGTTTTGGCAGCTGTAGCTTCCTCAGCTTTGTCTTCCAGCCATTTTTCTGCATCCATTGCCGCCATGCAGCCCGAACCAGCAGCTGTTATAGCTTGTCTGTAATGCGAATCCTGAGCATCTCCGCAGGCAAAAACGCCTTCCATATTTGTTTTACTGGATTTAGGCTGTGTAAGTATATATCCTGTTTCATCCATATCCAAAACGCCTTTAAAAAGATCTGTATTTGGCTTATGCCCAATTGCCAGAAAAACGCCGGTTACATCAGAAAGGACCGTTTTTTCACCTGTTTTCAGGTTTTTAATACGAACACCATCAACAACCTGATCGCCCAGCACTTCATCTACACCGCTATCCCACATTACGTTAATTTTAGGATTGCTTAATGCGCGCTTCTGCATAGTTTTAGACGCTCTGAACTCGTCTCTGCGGTGTATAATAGTTACCTTACTTGCAAAACGGGTAAGAAATGTAGCTTCTTCCATAGCGGTATCGCCACCGCCAATTACAATTACATGCTGATTCCGGAAAAAAGCGCCATCGCATGTTGCGCAAGCCGTTACGCCTCTGCCACGCAGTCGTTGTTCGCTCTCAATTCCCAGCCATTTAGCCGATGCCCCGGTCGATACAATTATTGCGTCAGCAAAGATCTCGTGCTCCTCGTCTACGCTTAAACGGAAAGGACGCTTATCGAAATCAATTTTGTCGACCGTTCCATACCGCACGTCTGCGCCAAAGCGAGCTGCCTGCTTTTTAAAGTCTTCCATCATTTGGGGACCCATCACACCATCCGGGTAGCCCGGGAAATTTTCAACATCGGTGGTTGTGGTAAGTTGTCCGCCGGGTTCGGGGCCTTCTAATACAAGAGGTGCCAGGTCGGCACGTGCAGCATATAGTGCCGCAGTGAGACCCGCAGGGCCACTTCCCACGATTACAACTTTAAAATTTTTACCTGCTATATCTTCCATTTTTCCTGTTTTTCTGTTTGTATAATGAAGGCATCTGAGCTGCCTTTCTATTTTTAAATCTAAAGGTATCTTAAGTAGCAATAAACGGGATAAACACGATCCCTGTTCCGGTTTAGTCTGGCTCAACAGATTATAATACTTACTTTAAGCCTAATCCCGGAAAATATATTCTCTGTGAAAGAAACCGGAAATCTGCACAAAATCAAAAACGAGCGTATCCATAAGCGAAACGGTCTATGTCTTAGCACCTGCCAGCACCCTAAAGCTAATGCATTTTTTCCGTAATTCTATATGATTATGAATGTCCATGTAACCTAAGTAACTCATAAACTCAATATGGGATTGATAGTTGTATCCCTTATTTTCCAGAGTAAATTTAAGACCTATTTATTACAAATATATTATGCTTTTGAGAACATTACGCTTATCGTTGATTTAAACAAAATTTCGCTTTGCCTGTTGCGCCAATGTATATTTAATGGCTTATTAAAAAGCTTTGAAAAACCAGTTCCCAAAAAGGCGACAGCAAAGTTTTAGCATTCTGCCAGCATGAAAAATGCTATTCGAAGATCCTTAAAAAAATTACGAATAACTATCTAAACCAATAAATCTATGTCGACTGCTTATTTCAAGGTTCCTAAACCGTACAATGAGCCTTATTTATCGTATGCACCGGGCACGCCGGAGCGGGATAAACTTAAGGCTGCTATCGAACAGCTAAAATCTAAAGAGATCGAAATCCCTGTAATTATTGGTGGGAAAGCCATTAAAACAGGAAGAACTGAAAACGTGGTAATGCCGCATAATCATAAGCATAAACTGGGGGTTGTACATAAGGCCGGCGAAAAAGAAGTAAAGCTTGCGATAAAAAGCTGCCTGGAAGCACGCGCACAATGGGCAGCAATGCCATGGGAGCATCGGGCTTCTATTCTACTGAAAGCCGCAGACATCATAACCGGCCCCGAACGGTTTAATATGAACGCAGCTACGATGCTGGGGCAGTCTAAGACTCCTCATCAATCGGAAATTGAAGCTGTGGGCGAAATTGCAGATTTCTTTCGATTTAACGCCTATTACCTTACCCGTATAATGTCGGACCAGCCGAGTTCTCCAAACGAAACCTGGAATCGCGTTGAATATCGTGGGCTCGAAGGATTCATGTTTGCCGTAACTCCGTTCAACTTTACCGCCATTGCCGGAAATTTGCCAACTTCTATGGCTTTGTGCGGCAATACTGTGATTTGGAAACCGGCAACCAGCTCTGTTTACTCCAGCTATATGGTGATGCAAATTCTTGAGCGTGCAGGCATGCCTCCGGGAGTGATCAACTTTTTACCCGGCGATGGTCCGGATGTGGGAAATCCTGTCTTTGAGGATGAAAATCTTGCAGGACTGCAGTTTACCGGCTCAACGAAAACGTTTCAGCACATGTGGAAAACGATTGGCACCAACATTCATCGCTACAAAACCTACCCGCGTATTGTGGGCGAAACCGGCGGAAAAGATTTTATTTTTGCACATCCAACTGCAGATACCACAGAAGTTGCTATTGCTGCGCTTCGCGGAGCATTTGAGTTTCAGGGGCAGAAGTGCTCGGCTGCTTCCAGAATGTACGTACCTAAGAGTCTCTGGGGCGATATAAAAAATACGCTGCTTACCGAGATGAAGGGCATTAAAATGGGGGATGTAGAAGATTTCAGCACATTTATGGGTGCCGTAATAGACAAAAAAGCCTTCGATAATATTGCATCTTACCTGGATTATGCAAAGAAATCGGATGAAGCTACCATTCTTGCCGGAGGCGGTTACGACGACTCGACCGGATATTTTGTTGAACCTACCGTAATTGAAACCACAAACCCGCGGTTTAAAACAATGGAAGAAGAAATCTTTGGCCCTGTTTTAACTGTTTATGTCTACGAAGACAGCGCTCTGGATGATGCCCTAGAGCTATGCGATACAACTTCGCCTTATGCATTAACCGGCGCAATTTTCGCAAAAGACCGCTATGCACTTACTATGATGGCCGACCGACTAAAAAATGCTGCTGGCAATTTCTATATAAATGATAAGCCCACCGGCGCTATTGTAGATCAGCAGCCATTTGGTGGCGGCAGAGCCTCTGGCACGAATGATAAGGCGGGTAGCATGCAAAACCTGCTGAGATGGCTTTCAGCAAGATCCATCAAAGAAAATCTTAATCCGCCAACAAGCTGGAAATATCCCTACATGGGATAAGCCGATTAACAATCACGCTTCAGCTTAATACCATGTTTAAACATCGGGATGGTAAAAATCAGCCCGATGTTTTATTCATTTTAAATAGAGTTCATCATAACAAAAAAGGCTTCCTGATGCTAAATATGCATCCTGAAGCCTTTTTTGTTATAAGGTTGTTCATTTGAAGGCTTTGCAAATTGATTATTTACAAAATGCCTTCACCTAAAATCGAACTTTTACTTAACGAGCGTCATCTTCTGCGTCAGGGTTTGGCCATTCGCTGTTAAGCGGTAAATGTATACACCACTCGATAGCCTGGAACCGTCGAAAGTAATGGTATGGCTACCAGCAGCTCTCGTAGCATTT
>JAIULZ010000155.1 GCA_022565805.1 Balneolales bacterium | reverse complement strand
ATCAATAAATACCATTTGGGTCAACGCTATTATTCTATATTATCATTAAATGAATGGTGTTCAATGAGAAAGTAGTTTTTATTTTTACTAAATCTATTTTTGAGTTAAATTTATTTGTAAAAAAATAAATAACGCCTTATAGTTTATCCTTTCCTTGTATATATTAAAATATTTACAGTAACATAAGGCAAGCAATAATATCGTGAAATATCAAGAAACTCAGATCAACGGCTCTATCAAACAGTCATTCAACGAATACCTAAACAAATATACCGAAACATTAAGATCTGTTTTTGGTAGTAATCAAAATCTTCTGGACACAAGTGTGACCAGAGGAGTGCCCGGTATAGTTATGAGGGACATATTAGATTGTGACCCTCTTAAAGTATTCATTCCAAAGGAATATAACGGTCGGGGTACACACACACATGAGTGTTTGAAAATCCTCGAAACATCATCGTATTATAGTCTGCCATTAAGTTTGATGGTTGGCATTAACGGTGCTCTTTTCTTGCAACCGTTGTCCCTTTATGGTAGTGAAACAAAGAAGAAAGAAGTCTACCGCGATTTTATCGAAAAGAAAAATATGGGTGGACTTATGATTACAGAGCCGAAATATGGTTCTGACGCTCTTCACATGCAAACACATTATTCCCAAAATGAAGACGGTTCCTACCATATAAAAGGTATGAAGCATTGGGCAGGCTTAACTGGCTGGGCAGATTATTGGGTATTAACTGCGAGAAGAAAAGATAGTAAAGGTAATTTAAGCCGTGATATTGACTTCTTTATACACAGCAAAGCCAATGGTGGAATTGTTGTTGAAGAGGTTTTTAACAATCTTGGTTTATACATGTTGCCTTATGGGCGTAATCAAATTAATACAACTCTGCAGGAAGACTCTAAGTTAATTCCCAAAACTACAGGGGTTAAGATGATGCTTGATATTCTGCATAGAAGCAGGCTTCAGTTTCCAGGTATGGCAATGGGTTTTATAAAAAGAAACCTTGATGAAGCGTTGATACATTGTAAGGATCGTTTTGTTGGTGGTAAACAGCTTTTTGACTACGATCAGGTACAACATCGAATTTCAAAAATTCAGGCTGCCTTTACAACCTGTTCTGCGATGTGCGCTTTTGTATCTAAAAATGTTACAATGTCGGATGATTGCTCAAGAATGGATCTCTCTGCTAATACGATTAAAACACTGGTTACCGATTATATGCAGGAGACTGCACAATCTCTGTTGCAGCTCGTAGGTGCTAAAGGGTATACTCAAGAACATGTAGCGGGTAAAGGTACTATAGACAGCAGGCCATTTCAAATATTTGAAGGCTCCAATGATATTTTGTACCAGCAGATTACAGAATCAGTTATTAAGAGTATGCGACGTGCAAAACTTACAAATTTGTACGAATTTCTTAAGGATAATGAACTAAGTACTTATTCTTCTGACAGGCTTAAAGACGTTCTGGATTTTAATATAGATTATAATCTTACACAGAGAAAGCTTGTAGAGTTAGGCAAAGTACTCAGCCGTGTTATATCTATGAATTTTGTAATAGATCTTGGAGAAAAAGGTTTTCGCAGTGACTTAATTAGTAATGCTATGGAACACCTCAAGCATGAAATTAATATGCTTGTCTCGTCATATAATTCACTACCGTCAGTGGTATCTGTTGCAGACTATAAAGATGAAAGCTCTTGGGAGAACTTCTTTAATAAGTAATTAAGTATTTCGTTTTACGGTCTACAAACTAAAACATAAAAACCCATCTAGTATGGGTTTTTATGTTTATACAAGTTATTTTTAAGCATTTATTTAGAAGTGATATCTTCTAAGCATAAACAATAAGTTTGCATGGTGTCGATCAGTCAAGTTTTAATTCTGGTTCCGAATCTGCATGTAACTACATTGATCACTTTTCAGAAGTCATTTCTTATAAACTTAGTGGCTACAAAATAGCTGTATTAGCTAGGGTGCATTAAGAACGATTGACAATTGTTTCCATTAGACAGCTGTTTTTCATCATTAGATTAACCGGACATTTTTCTGCAATAATACTCGCTCGGGAAAGTAGCTTATCATCCATATCCGATCGTATATATATTGTTTTAGTGACCTTTCTCACTTTTCCATTATTGGCCATCCTTACTAAAGCTTCAGAGTCCTTTTCCTTATCGATTGAAATCAGCTCGGATTTTACATGTACATCAATTTGAGACCATTCTGTTTTCTTATGCTTATAGTACATTTTTAGTGTCATAGCGGTACATGCGCCAAGGGCACCGAGAGCAAGTTTAACGGGATCAGGTGCTGTATCTGTGCCGCCGGCCTCTATAGGTTCATCCGCTGAAAAGGTGTGATTTACTGTCTTGATTGATGTCAAAAATTTGTTTTCATTAATCAAAGTAGATATAACTGGTGTTGTGTCCATAATAGTAGAATTAAATTATAATAATTATATCTTAATATAAGGTATGCCCAATAATATAAAAACTGTTGTGGTATTAACAGGTGCAGGTATAAGCGCAGAAAGCGGCCTTAAAACCTTCCGGGACTCCGGAGGTTTATGGGAAGGAGTAGATGTTATGGAAGTTGCTTCTATAGAAGGATGGATCAAAAATAAATCGAAGGTACTTGATTTCTATAATGATAGGAGACTACAGGCTTCTAAGGCATTACCTAATGCCGGTCATTTCGCCCTCGTAGAACTGGAGGATTATTTTGATGTAACCGTTGTTACACAAAATGTGGATGATCTTCACGAAAAAGCTGGCAGCAGTAAAGTACTTCATTTACACGGCAAACTAAATGAAGCCCGAAGTACTGGCGACGAAAATCTTGTATATCAGATGGATGCCAAACCAATCGCTATAGGCGATCTATGCGATAAAGGATTTCAGCTGAGACCAAATATTGTTTGGTTTGGGGAGGCAGTGCCTGCAATCGTAGAAGCCAAAGACATTATGGCCCAGGCAGACTATTGCATAATTATTGGCACATCTCTTGTTGTGTATCCTGCTGCTTCTTTAATCTATGATCTTGTACCTGGTACTCCCGTATGGCTTGTTGATCCGGGAGATACTGCACCCGAGCATAGAAGGTTTCTCAAGAACCATATTAAAATGAACGCAGGCACAGGTGTTCTTAAAGTTGTAAATGAATTGATTAAAAATTATGTCAAATAAAGAAAGTAAAGAAAACACTGATCATAGCGATCCGGAGAAGAAGGCACTTAAGGAATATTTAGTACCATTTTTGAACTTAGAAAAACAGTTTCCTTTGCTGCCGGGTATTCGGAGTATCGATAATACAGCAGCCTTTATTGGTCTGTCTCCATCCGAATTAATAGATCAACGTACTACTCTCGATGAAAATGCACAGCAGGCAGCAGAAGATCTCCTTACAGATGAGGATGTAGTTCAGTGGATTTCAAGACTGCCTTTTCGTTCCGGTGAGTTGCTGGTAGTCGTAGGAGATTCACAATCTGAAGACCTTCAGGGTTGGTTCGAAATATTCAGGCACGTGATGGAAATTGGCAGACCTGACCTTGAGCTGGAGTTCTTTAATGGGGCTGTAGACGGAGACACCACGGTAGATATACTTAGAAGAATGAATAGATTTGTTGTTGATAAAAAAGCGGACTGGGTGTTTGTTGCTGCAGGCGCTAGCGACGCTTTTAGGCTAGGGGTAGCTCAAGATCGTTGTCTGGTAGCTTTAACCGATTTCTGGGAAAATATGAATACTATTGAACAGATTATTAAAGATACAACCTCTAAGCCACCAATATGGATAACCCCGACTCCTGTTCTTACAGAGGAAATGCTCAAATTTGAACTCTTTGAAGGAGTAATTCAAAACCAGGATTTAAATCAGTACCGCGAAGTTATCTCTGGCAGAACAGGTTTTATTATAGATCCTAAAGGAATTCGCTTTGGCAAAAAACCAGAACCCTGGTTCTTTTTAAGTGATGGCTTTAACGCAAGTATTGCCGGACATATGGAAACGGTTAAGGCTTTGCTAAAAGCACTATATGGCAGAAAAGTAGTGCATAGTAGTCGTTTAGATCAGGCTGAAGCGATAGACATTTTGTATAATGACTACGATAACGATATCTAATTTTTAAGTCGCTATTTAGACAAGTCTTTGGCTATTGCTTTATCGTTAATTCGCAAAAAAAAATTATTGAGCCCGCTCCGAAAAGTCAAATTTGAACCACGAGCTCACGAAGACTCGAAGTTTCACGAAGGTAAGAAACAGTTTTTATAATACGAGATTTTACGCTTGAGGACATAAATTTCGAAATAAAGATTAATCAGAGTAGCTTCATTATATATTTTTTAAAGATAGAACAATCAAAAAAGAAACTTTACTATGTTGGATGGGCTTAGTCTGATTCGGTTCGGTTCGGTTTAGTGTAGAGAATTTCTAATTTGATGACTGCTGACTTTCAAACAGTACATAAATTTAGATAAATAAATAAATACAGTAGATTCGGCGCTAATTTGTCTAATTGCTGTAAACACAAAAAAGTCCCGGACAGTGCTTGTACGGGACTTTTTTCGTGATAGAAAAACAAGTAAGATGAGATTTGCTGAGCTGATGATTCAAAAAAGAACCATAGGGTAAAGGTAAAAAACGATAATAAAGTACAGACCTAAAAACTGGCTTTAAACGAAAGCAAATTTAAAGCAGCACCGCCAAATTGTGAAACTACCCGGCCGTTTGGAGAAACAGCATTATGATTAATAAGAACAGGTTCTAAAAATCCAAGTGTGCTGTTGCCTGTAGTTTCCAGATTAAAAATGCTTCTGCTTGCGGCCACAAGAGATCCGGGCATTGAGGTTGAGCCAAAATAATTATCTGCAGGTCCGTTCTGGCTTATGCCATCAAAATCGAATACATCCCCCTGGCTTCCTACTGCGCCAAAATAGAATGCATCAACTAAACCGAATGCAAAACCTGCATAAGCTCCCGCTCCTGAACCATATTGAATTCCCGAAACTATACTCGAGTCCCCAATAAGAGCTACTGCCATACCTACAAGACCTCCAATGCCGGCTCCGTAAAGCGTGTCTAGGAAAATAATGCCACCAGAGGTAGGGCTGGAATTTAAAAGCCCATGAACACGCATTCCGGAGCTCATGGTTATCATATCATATATCCCTATGCCAACGCCACCTATGGTTCCAAGGCCAATCCCCATAGTTAAGGGGCGGTAGTTGGCATCGTTTACTAAGGCCATTGTAGCCCCTCCAAGAGCCGCGCCGGTTGCCACACCCATAAAGGTATTCCCCGCTACAATATTAAGAGCTTGTGCGTGAGATTCTTTTGCTGAGAAAAAATGTATACACAGAAATACAGATATTACAGTAAGTATAAGACGCATGATGAAAGTCGGGTTATTGATTGTTTAGGATAAACTCTAAAAGTTGTGCCTTAAGCAGGATCGGCTAAAGATACTGGTAAAACTTTGCCATTAAAAAACTTTTGTGCGTGTAGCGCAAAATCGAGCACATACTCACCCATTTCATTGGCGTTTACAGGGGCGCTAAAACCGGGAAAAGCCTGTTCGAGCATTTCGGTTTGTACAGCGCCGAGGCAAAGGCAATTTACTGCAATTTTGTCTGTAGCAAATTCTGCGGAGAGACATTCCGTTAATACAGATACTGCTGCTTTAGATGCGGAATAAGCTGCAAGACCGGGGAACTTTCCCGAACCTTGAAAACCGCCCATACTTCCAATGTGAAGGATGTGTGCATTATCAGTAAAAAATGGATGGCAAATTTTGGTTAGACGCACCGGTATCATCAGGTTTACATCAAGCATTTTTTGCCAATCGTCGTCTGTAGTTTCTAAAAAGGGTTTGTTAATTAGCGCGCCGGCATTATGAATCAAAGAGCGAATTCGCAAAGAATTTGTATCAAGAAACTCAGAAACTGATGCTAACTCAGCAGGATTGGATGCATCCAGATTAAGGGTGAAAATCTGTTTTGGATAAAGCGCCTTTAGTTCTTCCAGCTGTTTTTTGCTGCGCGCAATTGCAATTACGGTGTATCCTTTTTTGGCCGCTGCCATACTTGCTGCGTAACCGATTCCTCTGCTGGCGCCTGTAATAATGATGCAATCTGTATTCATTTGATCTCCGTTTGACTCTGATTCTTTGTTCATACTAAGCTTAATGTGATGAAGTCTTATTTAGTGCTAATGATTTTGCCCGCATTCTGCTTTTTCAATAAATAAAATGCCGGAATTAGTTGCTAATTTTACGGCTGTAGATTTTCTAAGACCATAAAAAGGAAAATGAAAAATCTTTTTTCACATTCCTCTGATGAACCATTGCTCCAGCTGATGGTAAACGATAAACCGGATTACATATCAGGTATTTGTGAAGCAGATTTGGTTGTACAGGTTTTTACTTTTTGAAATGTAGCATAGAACTTCGTGTAACCATTCCATTTTTTAAACGACCGCAAAAGAGACATGTTAGCTTGGGGCAGCCCGCAAATGATAGCTGTTTATTTGCTATTGTACTAATCCCCACATAATTGGTGCCTCACATTTTTCTTTATGCTAACTTAAGATTAGAGCACAAAGTTGCAAAAAAAAACATCTGCCCAAGTAAAGGCAGATGTTTTTGCAATAACAAAATGAATGTAGCCAGTAAACCTTCAATTGCAAAACCTTCGTTGGTTTTTACAAAGGCCCAATAGGTTAATATTTGGTGTTACTTTAAATTAGCCAACTCAAATCAACTCAGACCAGATTTTCCAAGCCCGCCGTTATTACGTTGTCGTACTGCTCAGAATGAGATTTCAGAGCATTGAGTTCATCAATAAGTTTCTTACGCAGGCCAGCGCCATTTCCGTTTGAGTGCAGGTTTATGAGTTCAAGCAGCTCTAAACGGGGCAGCCATGATTCTTTAAATGAGTGAGATAATTCGGTATGGATAGCCTCAATTTCACTAAGCAGAAACGTATTTTGCTCCCTCATGTTACGAATTCGCTGATACAGGGAAAAGAGCTGTAGCTGCTCTTTCGAATACTCGTCTTTAATGGTGGTGCGATCAGATTTTGGCGGATACACATTGTATTTCTCTTTGTCTGCACTGCCACTGTACACAGATTGAATGCGCGATCCTGCAGCCATATCGTAGACGCCCCAATCCGGCGAAAACATGAGTTCTCCGTCTTTTCCTTTAACCGTGCAGTTTTCAAAGGTTACCAGAACGAGTTTATTATTGCTGTAATGTAGCTTGGTACAGAGTCCTTTTACGGAAATACCGGATTCAAAAGAGAAGTCGACGGTCTTGCCTTCTTCGAGTCCAAGGGAAGATATTTGGTCTGAAGTGAGTTCATCCAGAGACTTACCAAAGCCCTTTATATTTCCAACAGGCGAGCTATAACCATCTTTGTGATAGTCTGTGCCATGTCCCGGTAATTCTGTATCGTTATAAGAAAGCTGTACCGGACCGCTGGCCTTTAAAAATATTTCATTGCCACTTGCATCGGTTAAGACTTCTGTAAACACACCGGAAACTTGTAACCCGGAGCTAAAAACGCAGGTGCCTACATTCTCGCTGCTAATTACTTTTTTTATGGAGTCTGTACCACCCTTGCGAAAACACATATTATCTGCAAACTCTTCTAGCACGTCAATTAGATGCTGGAAATCTCTTGCTACAAAAAGCTGTGGCTGCATTTTTGTTATGTCGTAATCGGTATTAACACAATCGACTGATAGAGTGATTTTCTTAACCTCATCGCTCATGCACGCCTTGCTTTCACCGACTGATGACAGCAAGCCGGCGCCGTATAGTTTGTAGTCATCCGGTGTGCCTACCAGGCCATATTCTACCGTCCACCAGTGCAGTCTTGATAGCAATGCCGCTTCACTAGGAATGCTATTTGCGTTTGTTTTCTCTTCAAGTGTTTTCTCAGCCTCTTCAATTTGTTCTTTAGTGGCATTCGGATATTCTTTTATGATAGATAAGTATCGGATGGCTTCATAAATTTCATAATCCAACTTTGAGAAAACGGCTTTTGCGCCATATGCACCAAAGCGCTGCAGGTAATCTGCATAAAGCTCATCGGCAATGATGGGAGCGTGGCCGGCCGCTTCGTGAACAATATCGGGTGCAGGTGTATACAAAATATTATTGATATTCCGGAGATCAGCAGAAATAACCAGAATACGATGCTCAGAAAACTCCATAAAGGCCGCAGGGGGCACAAACCCGTCTACCACAACAGCCCGCCAGCCGATATTCCCCAGGCGCTCGTTCATTTCATTAATATGAGGGATATCATCTATACTGATTCCCGTTTTTTCTAATCCCTCAAGATAAGCTTCATGTGCATGTTGGCGCAGGTATTTAACGTTTCTGCGCATGATATATCGCCAGGTAGCGTGGTTTTCCGGGTTGTACTCATCATAGTGCTGTTTTACTACAAACTGTCTCAGGTATGATGGGATGGTTTCTATTACTTGATCTTGAGTTAACTGCATGGCTTTTTAAAATTAATTGGTATTAGAATAATTTTGCGCCTTTTTAAGGCTTTAGCGATACGATCATTTGCCTTTAAATTAAGATTGCTCAGGGTTTGAGAGCAAATGTCGGTTGGGTTGATGTAATGTGTCTGTAATTCGAAGATTACCTTTTGTAATTTAAATGCTTTGGATTGCTTTTTACTTGAGAAATTAGCTGTTGCAATACGCTTTTCAAACTTTCTGAATTTCTTATTATACCCGCCATAAAACCCGCGTACTTTATAAAGCCCGGCGTCTGCCGGAATGGATTGAGTTTTAGAAGGCTTTGCAAAACCACTCTTTTGCCCGCCTTCTTCCTTGGATCAAAAATA
>JAIULZ010000154.1 GCA_022565805.1 Balneolales bacterium | reverse complement strand
AAAAAACCAGTGCAACTCCGTGTCATACTCCGTGTAACACTGTGCCACCTATACATAATGTACCAACGCCCAAAACCCCATAAACTACAAAGAACCCCCCAACCCAAAGAAAAATCTGCGTAAATTCGCTGGACAAATACTTTTTTTTTACGACAATCAAAAGGTTAATTTTAGGCGCGTGAATCCGTACATTAGGCTTTTTGTTTATCTAAATCGTGTTTCGTGCAATTTGCCATCACCCTGCAATTAAAAGTGAATTTCGTGATTGCGCAGAACAGCAGGAAACGGCACAAAAATATCTGCCCGGCAGAGCCGAAGCGCCGGATTTGAATTAAAAACCTGGATATAACCTACTACAGCAGCTGTTGTGATTACTTCTTTATATATCAAGGATTTTGCCCTTATCGATGAAATCGAAACCGTTTTTGAACCCGGACTTAATATTATTACGGGAGAAACCGGTGCCGGAAAGTCGATTATTATTGGTGCCCTCACCATTTTGCTCGGTGAACGCGCCCAAACCGATTCTATTCGTCAGGGTGCGGTTAAGGCCGTGGCAGAGGCTGTTTTGCGTACGGGAAAAGACCCGCGTCTCGACATCCTTTTGAAGGAAAACGGCGTTGATCCTGCCGATGAGCTTATTCTAAGACGGGAGGTTCGGCAGAGCGGCAGCCGCGCATTCGTAAACGACACTCCTGTGCAGCTTTCGGTTCTTCGTCAGGTTGGTGAGCGCCTGGTAGATTTACACGGTCAGCACGATCATCAGCTGCTGCTTAACGAAGAGCACCATCGGGAAGTGATTGACGAGCGCGAGCAGGTAGCATTACATCTTGAGGAGTACCGGAAAGTTTACGAGCGGCTAACCGGACTGATGAACGAGCGACGCAGCCTTCAAAAAAGAGAAAAAGAGCTGCGGGAAAAGCAGGAGCTATACAGCTTTCAGCTTAAGGAATTACGGGCGGCGGCGATAAAAGAGGATGAAACCGAAGAGCTGGAGCGCGAAATTTCGCTGCTCGACAATAGCGAAGCGCTCAACGAAACGGCAGCCCGCATTTTGCAAGCTGGTAAAGAAGCCGAAGTAAATGCTCTCGATTTGCTGCGCCTTATGCAGCATGCTTTGGAGGAAATGGCCCGCATGGAGCCGGATTTCGAATCCTACCTGAACGAGCTGGATACGGCCCGCATTAGCGTGGAGGAGCTACTTCGTTTTACCGAGCACTACCAGAATTCTATTGAGTTTAATCCCAGACAGCTTGAGCATTTGCGGCAGCGACAGGCGGAAATTCGTCGGTTGGAAAAAAAATACGGCATGGACGCCGCCGAGCTTATGGCGTATATGCAGGAGTTGCAACAAACGCTTAGCCTGGCCGATAATTTTGATCTGGAGCTGGAAAAACTGAGCTCACGCATTTCCAAAATGCAGCTTGAGTTAAAAGAGAAAGCTATAAAACTGCACGATGCCCGAAGCCGGGAAGGCGGCGACCTCAGCAAGGCGATTGAAGGGGAGCTGCTGCGATTGGGCTTTAAACACGCTGCTTTTGAAGTGCGAACAAGCTGGCGACACGAGCCGAACGGCTGGTTTTTAATTGATGATAAGCCGGTTGGCTGCACGCCCGACGGTGCCGATGAAGTAATTTTTTATATTTCGACCAACAAGGGAGAACATCCCAAGCCACTTTCCAAAACAGCATCGGGCGGGGAAATGAGCCGGATTATGCTCGCCCTGAAATCTATTCTTGCCCGCGAACAGCGCCTGCCGGTTATGATTTTTGATGAAATCGATACCGGAATTAGCGGACCGATTGCGCTTCAGGTGGGCCAAACCATGCGTGAACTTGCGAGTCATTGTCAGATTATTTCAATCACGCATTTACCGCAAATTGCCAGTATGGGTCACTTCCATTTTGTGGTTCGAAAAGAAGAATCCGGCGACCGCACCGTTACCCGTATCGATAAACTTAGCAAGGAAGAGCACATTCGCGAAGTCGCACGACTGATGAGCGGACCGGACCTTACCGAATCGGTTATTAGCAGCGCCCGCGAACTCGTAAACAGAGCAGGAAAATAAGTCCATAAACGGCAGATTCTATCATTTCGACGCTAATCTTATCATCCACAACCATTTTAATCCATTAAATTCGCACCCGTTCATGCCGAAGTTTTTGTTCGTTTTCCTTAGCCTCATTTTTTGGGCTTCATCGCCGGTACTGCTTACGGCATGCGGCACGGGCGCCGACGAATCCAATTTGGTGCAGGAAGCTGGCGAAGAAAACTATCCGGAGCTCAGCGAGATGATCGGGCAAATGATGATGGTCGGCTTTCGGGGCTTTACCGTTGAGGAGACCGACCGCATTGCGGAAGACATCCGGGAAAGAAATTTGGGCGGCATCATCCTGTTTGATTACGATGTGCCGTCGGGTACTCCGCAGCGGAATGTGTCTTCGCCCGCTCAGCTAAAAACCCTTATTGAAAACCTGCAGTCGTTTGCCGAAACACCGCTTTTAATAGCGATTGATCAGGAGGGCGGACGCGTAAATAGACTAAAAACCCGTAACGGATTTCCTGCTGTGGTGAGTCATGAGCATCTTGGAAAACTTAACAGCGCCGACTCTACCCGCGCCCATGCCCGCAAAATGGCGCAGACGCTGGCCGATTTGGGAATTAACGTGAACTTCGCTCCGGTAGTAGATTTAAACTCCAATCCTCAAAATCCGGTTATTGGCCGTCTGGGGCGCAGTTTTTCTGCAGATGCTGATAAGGTGATTATGCACAGCCGTATTTTTCTGGAAGAATTTAGTCGGGCCGGTTTGGCCGGTACGATAAAGCATTTTCCCGGACACGGCAGCGCCTGGAACGACTCGCATTTTGGCCTGGCCGATGTAACCGAAACCTGGGATGAAGCCGAGCTTGAGCCCTATCGCGTACTCATACAGGAAGGAAAGGCCACTATGGTGATGTCTGCCCATATTGTGCATCAAAAATGGAGTGAAGAACATCCCGCCACGCTTTTGCCCGAAATTATGACGGGTTTACTACGTGATGAGCTGGGCTTCGAAGGACTTCTTTTTTCGGATGACATGCAGATGGGCGCGATTACCGATTTTTACGGACTGGAGCAGGCGCTGGTGCTTGCGGTTCTGGCCGGCATAGACGTGCTCGTATTTGCCAATAATTCGGTTCATGAGCCGGAAATTACCGCGCGAGCCATCGAAATAATCGGCAGAAATGTGCGAAACGGCATAATTCCCGAAAATACAATCCGGGAATCGTATGATCGGATAATGCGTCATAAATCTACGTTTCATCAAAACTAAACCAATCTAAACCGCTTTCTAACCGGAAGTTTTTTTCGGGCGCGGGGCACATCACCATTCAAAAACAGAAAAGCCTGAAGGCGAAAAATTCTTTTTAGTGGCCGGTATCTATTTACACATTCCGTTTTGCAGGCAGGCCTGCACGTACTGTGATTTCTACTTCGAAACATCCCGAAAACATCGTTCTGCCTTTACGGGTCGGCTGCTGGAGGAAATCCGCCTGAAAGTGGCGCTCAGTCCCGAACTTTCCGCCGATCCGATTCATACCATTTATTTCGGGGGCGGCACACCCTCGCAGCTTAGCCCCGATGAAATCGCTGAAATCATGCAGCAGCTTCGCGAGCTGTTTTCGATACGACAGGATTCCGAAATCAGCTTCGAAATTAATCCCGATGATCTAACCCCCGACCGAATTGATACGCTAATCGAGGCCGGGGTAAATCGGTTTAGTATTGGCGTGCAGACCTTTAACGACGATCGCCTTGCGTTTATGAACCGTGCACACCGCTCAGCTGAGGCCAAAAAGGGGCTGGAACTGCTTGCCGGTGCCGGACTAAAAAGCTGGACCGCCGATCTTATCTATGGAAATCCGGGTCAGTCGCTTAAAGACGTGAAGCAAGACGTGCAAACGCTGCTTGAATACGGACCTCCGCACATTTCGGCCTATACGCTAACCGTAGAGCCACGCACCCGACTGGGAAGTCTGGTCCGGAAAAACCTGGTGAAGCCGGCCGAAGATCATCAGGTTGCGCGCCAAATGGAGCTGGTAACGCAACTGCTCGATGATGCGGGTTTGAAGCGGTACGAGGCCTCCAACTTTGCCCGTGCCGGACACGAATCGCGGCATAACGGAGCCTACTGGAAGCACATCAACTACACGGGATTTGGTCCGGCGGCGCATTCTTTTCGCTGGTCGGGCGACAGGCAGCAGGCAAGCCGGTGGTCGGGTGCGCCAAATCTTCACAAATATATTTACGGTGACGAAAGCGATGCGCAATCCGGCATCCAAAACCGTTTCGAAGAAGAGATTCTGGATCTTACTACGCTTGCGCAGGAGCGGCTTTTGCTGGGACTCCGCACCCGCGACGGCGTTGACGAAAATGAGCTTCTGAGTCGCTACGGCTATGTATTCAGCGAAAAACAAATCAGCTGGATGTCGCGAATGGAGCAAGAAGGGCTCATGAGATCCGAAACTATAGACAGCGGTGCCCGGCGGTTTGCGCTAACGCAGAAAGGCTGGCAAATGGCAGATTACATCACCCTAAATATTATTGAGCGGGAATAAAACGAGCCATAAAAGGAACGTTTGGGCGAAATTACGCCTGTATGTGTATGTTATTCATAGCCTT
This sequence comes from Balneolales bacterium, assembly GCA_022565805.1. Lineage (GTDB taxonomy): Bacteria > Bacteroidota > Rhodothermia > Balneolales > Cyclonatronaceae > Cyclonatronum. Next base: position 4,204 of record JAIULZ010000154.1, on the reverse strand, counting down.
TTAAATATTAGCGCAGCACATGGCAGAAAAAGATAAAAAGGAGGATTTACCGGGACGTCCGTCTGATCAGATGGATGCGTATGAACCCAGCGAGATTGCGGAGCGGGTTCTATATATTGGCGTAAAAAAAACGCGCTATCCCATCTACAAAACCTTTACGCTCGGGCTTATGGGCGGCGCGTTTATTTCTATCGGGGCGCTTTACGAGCTTTATGTGCTTTCGCACCCCGAGATATCGCAAAGCACCGCATTGCTGATAACGCCATTTTTTTACGCTATAGGGTACATCATGGCGTTTTTGTCGGGGGCCGAAGTGTTTACCACTAATAATTTATCGGCAATGGGCTGGGTTTCGGGCAAGCTAAGCCTGTATGAAATCACCCGAAACTGGACTATTGTACTTTTTGCGAATCTGGCCGGTGCCGTGGTAATAGGCGGCCTGTATTTTTTCTCAGGTCTTATAATGCTGAATGATGCCGCGATTATAGATACCGCAAAAATTATTTCGGCCCATAAGTTAAGTTACGGACCGCTGGAAACCATTATAATCGGCGTATTCGGCAATATTGTAATCTGTATCGGTTTATGGCTTGCTATGGGCGGCCGCTCGCTGCTTGATCGTTTTTTTGTGATGCTGGTTCCCGTTGCCGCTGTGCCGGCTCTAAATTTCCAGCATTGCACCGGAAATATGATACACTATATTCTCGCGCTTTTAACCACCACAGAAAATGTAGATCTTGATCTGCCGGCTCAAATCACATTTTGGTCGGTGACCAGTAATCTGGGTCTTGTGGCCTTTGGCAACATAGTTGGCGGTGGTATACTTATTGCCGTGGTCTATTATTTTGCGTTTATCCGGGAAGAGTCTCAAAGTGGCTCGAAGTAGGGTATGCATCAGCTATAAAGTTACAGACCGTAAAAAGGGGTAGCCGTAGCCGTATAGGCCGTTGCAACTTCCTGCATAAATTCTATTTTAGGTAACGAGACTTTACAAGCGATACCGACAGCTATTTTAGACATATAATCGTACGATTCGACTAAACAAAACACACATCAACCATGAAAGCATCACTGGATAGATTTACCCGTGGGCTCATCGACTACGCCGGACTTTTCCCACCGGCAGGATTAGGGCTTACGGATGCCATTGAAAATTACATCAGCTACAGGGAAGTACCCGAAAGCGGAATTTTGGGATCGTTTGTGATTCCGGCGGGTCAGCTGCATGCGCTTTGTACTACAGAATATAAAACGGAGTTTCAACGCTCGGCCGGTGCTTATGGACCACTGGGTTTTTCGGTACTTGCCGGCGGGGGCGAACAACTGCCCGACTGTCGCGCCGGTATTGAGCAGGCGCTGGAGAAAATCAACAAATTTCAATCTTTCTTTGGGGATTCAATAACCATTACCGCACTCGAAATTAAACTACCTGCATCGAACGACTCCAAAGCAGCGCTTCGCGATTTTCTGAAGCACATTCGAGCGATTACATTAAAAGAAGACGGCTCAGGCCCCGACCTGTTTTTTGAGCCCGTGCGTGATATCCATTGGGAAACCCGAACCGAACGCTTTTGCAGCGCGGTAACCGCATGCGGATTTGCCATAAAAGACGGCGCAAATAGCAACAAGAATGGAACATCTGCCGGCACGAAAGCCAAGACAGGTCTTAAATTGAGATGTGGCGGAATTGAGGCCCATATGTTTCCTACCATAGAACAGCTTGCCTTTGGTCTGCATCAGGCGGTGATGAACGGGGTTAGCTGTAAAGCCACGGCCGGTTTGCATCATCCTGTGCGCCACTTCAATGAATCCAACGGCTGCATGATGCACGGATTTCTGAATGTATTCGGCGCGGTTATTCTCGGGAATAAATACGGTTGGATGGCCTCCGATTTCGAAGCTATGCTCCGCGACGAAAGCGCCGCTTTTTTTACTTTTTCCGATACCGATTTTGAGTGGAACGGCTGTACTGCCGATTTGAACGACATTGATTTCGCTCGAAACTACCTGGCGGGCTCATACGGCAGCTGCAGCTTTGTGGAGCCGCTCGAAGACCTGCAGGAGCTTGGTCTGCTGCGCGTATCCGGCGAGCTGGCTTCTTCGCCCGGCGTTGGCGAGCACAGCTGAGCCCCAGCCCACAAGCCACAAACGACAGAAAAAGAGGATTGATTGGGAAGAAGAACCCATCACCCTGAAAAAAAAATTATTAATTATAATTAACGGTAAAGTTGAGATTGCTAAGGCTGGGAAGCTGTTCACTGCTGGCTAAATGTTGAATGTAGAATGCGCCTTTTTGAATTATTAAGCTGGCTTTAGCCAAATCTCCTTTCCGCTCTAAACCGACAAGAAAGTATTTTATTTATGAGTTCATTTGATTCAACCACAGATCCGTCTCTCCGGGCATTTTTCGATATTCCCGCAGATTCTGACTTTTCGATTCAAAACCTGCCGTTCGGCATTTTTCGTCCATCACAGCGACACGCCCCGCGGGTTGGCGTTGCCATTGGCCATTTTGTGCTGGATTTATACGTGCTCGAAACCAGCGGTTTTTTCGACGGTCCGGCGCTAAGGGAGCAGGATGTTTTCGGAGATCGCTGGCTTAACCCGTTTATGGATCTGGGCAAAGCTGCGCGTGTGGAAGCGCGTAAGAAGATTAGCGAGCTTTTGTCTGGCAAAGACGAGCGGCTAAAAAACGATTCGGATTTACAAAAACGCGCGCTCATCCCAATGGATCAGGTTGTATTAGAGCTGCCGGTTCAGATTGGAGATTATACCGATTTTTATTCCTCCCGCGAGCATGCCACCAATGTGGGAACCATGTTTCGGGGTAAGGACAACGCCCTGCAGCCCAATTGGCTGCATCTTCCGGTTGGCTACCACGGCAGAAGCAGCTCTGTGGTTGTTAGCGGCACGCCGCTGCATCGCCCAATGGGACAAACCAAGGCAGACGATGCCGAAAATCCGGTATTCGGCCCCAGCCGGCTCGTAGATTTTGAGCTTGAAATGGGTTTTTTTGTGAGCGGCGGAAATGAGCTGGGCAGCCGGCTGAGTATGCAGGAGGCCGAAGATAATATCTTTGGTTTGGTGCTTGTAAACGACTGGAGCGCGCGCGATATACAGAAGTGGGAATATGTGCCGCTGGGGCCGTTTTTGGCCAAGAATTTTGGAACCAGTATTTCGCCCTGGGTTATTACCACCGAAGCGCTGGAGCCGTTCCGCACTAAAGGTCCGGTACAAACCGATCCTGAAGTACTCGATTATCTGAAACCTGCCCGACCCGATCAAACCTACGATCTTCGTTTGGAAGTCGCTATACAGGGCGAAGAAATGGAAAAGCCGCACACGGTTTGCGTGTCTAATTTCAAGTATTTGTACTGGAGTATGGCGCAGCAGCTGGTGCATCATGCGGCAACCGGCTGTAATATGAGGACGGGCGATATGCTGGCATCAGGAACTATTAGCGGACCCACCGAAGATAGCTACGGATCGATGCTGGAGCTAAGCTGGCGGGGCGCAAAATCAGTGCCTTTATCGAATGGTGAAGAGCGCAAATTCCTGAAAGACGGCGATACCGTAATCATGCGTGGCTGGGGTCAGGGTGATGGCTATCGGGTTGGATTCGGGGAATGTGCAGGTAAATTGCTTCCTGTTAAATCCTGAGGAATTTGGGAATTAATATTTGAGGACTCTGGGATTCGATGGATTAATTGTCGGGTCTTGGGTCCTCTTTTTTTGTCCAGCGAATTTCGAGGATTTTTCTTTGGGTGATGGGTTATTGGGCGTTGGCGGGTTACGTATAAGTAGCACTGAGTTACACGGAGTATGACACGGAGTTGCACTGTTTTTTTCTGGCTATTTGATGGATGCCGATTTTATATCTACTGCTTCGCGGCCTTCGCGACGTCCTTTGTTTCCTTCGCGGTTAACCTAATGGAGCTCAATTCATACATCCGTATTTATTCAGGGAATTTCCGAGGATTTTTCTTTGGGTGATGGGGTTTTGGGCGTTGGCGTATTACGTATAGGTGGCACAGTGTTACACGGAGTATGACACGGGGTTGCACAGTTTTTTTCTGGCTATTTGATGGCGTACTAAGCAGAAATCCACATTGTTAATTGTTAATTGCTAATTGTTAATTGGTTATTGGTTATTCTTTCGCCCCCTCCCAACCCTCCCCCGATGAGTTTTGTGCGTCTAAAAAAG
>JAIULZ010000153.1 GCA_022565805.1 Balneolales bacterium | reverse complement strand
TAGCCTGGAACCGTCGAAAGTAATGGTATGGCTACCAGCAGCTCTCGTAGCATTTACCAGCATTGCCACACGCTGACCCTGCAGGTTAAACACATCTAAGCTTACTTCTGCACTTTCAGGAAGTGTGAAGTTAATCTGTGTAGTCGGGTTAAACGGGTTTGGGTAGTTTTGGCTAAGCGTAAGCTCACGCGGCAGTTCAGGATTTACAGGTGCCGATGTAGACGATCCTTCCGGGCTAATTACGAGCTGCCATTCCTGAGAAATGCTTTCATTATTGAGAGATGCTGTTAAAAAGCCGCCCATTTCAGAACCATTTGGCTGTATGCCAGCACTTTCGAAATAAATGCTTTTAACCATGCCGTCTTCCAGCTCAACACGCTCACCGGTAGATGCATTAACAAGTTCAACCATCCAGTTTACGGGCACATTAATTAGCTCAGAAACTTCAAGGTCGTAGTAGCCGGAAAAAGGCACACTAACTGAAATCGGCATCATAACAGTATCGACAAGATCGAATGGAAGTGAAGCAATCGACAGAAGCTTATCAGAAGCTGATTTAGCAGTAGAAATCATGGTGTACGTATCATTAAATGGCCATAGCTGATATGCATCCATTATGCTTAAAGTTTCAGATCCGTTTTCATGGAACACAACGGCCATTTCGTCATCAAGATCTTCATTAGCCAAACGAATACGAATACTTCTGTAATCGGGTTCACCTCTAAATAAATAGGTGCCAATGTCATTCACTTTTGCTTCGGCGGTTACAGTCATTACAGGGTTTTCGTCTATTGCCTGAACCAGGAAACCCTGAAAAGCTGAAATCACATGAGTTGCGCCATTAACACCTGTTGTACCGTTAAATGATGCAACATTTCCGTTAGATCGGATAACATAATACGTATTGCTCATATTGGTACGCTGGAAATCGGGGCTGTTCCAACTTATTGAAGAAACGAACGGGTTTCCTACCAGATTCCAGCCTTTAGCTGCGGCATCTCTTGCGTCGTTTGTAAAACTTACGGGCATATTAACAACAGAACCATCATTCTCGAAAGAATTAAAAGAGGCAGTTGTATTCAAAACTTTAGGCCAAGACCCGGGTACCGAGCGTAAATCATTTGTAAATACATATACAAGGCGACCAGAGCCTGGCAACATTGGGTTGGTTAGATCCGTAACCCCTGTATATCCACCGGTTACATCACCGTTATCTGTAATTACAGCAGACTCATCGAAATCCCATACATTGGGGATGCCATTCGTTGCATTAGCACCTGCGGCACCTTGTGTCCAGATATTGCTTAAAAGTGGAGCGCCGCTACCGGGAGCGTTTTGATGATCTGCCAAAGACTGATCTAAACCGGTAGCAAGGAAACGAAACGAACCTGATCCAGCCGGAGCGTTACCGGCCAAATGGTGCTGCGTAATAAACTCACCTGCAATTGTACCATTTCCTGTACCAGAAATTCGGGATCTGTTAGATGTACCAGCAGACCTGAGTCTTAAAGTTGCATTATTTACATCCATCGTACCATCAAATAATCTTAGCGTCCTGAACAGGTCGACATCATTTTGCAGAAAGAGAGTACCTGCAGTTTTATCAACGCCGAGAAAAACAACTTGCAGCGGGTTATTTAAAGAGTGGATAAGGTTTTGGTCGCCATCACCGTCGAAAAGAAGTCCACCATTTAGTGCAAAAAACTGGCCATCCATTACAAAGTCACCGCCAATATTTAGATCAAATGAGCTACTGTTCGAAAGAGCAAATACTGCACCTGCTTCAACCGACAGGCTCCCTTTAACACTGCGGTCTATGTTGGTAGCCACAAAAGATACTTCGGTGTTTCTTACCACCACGTTATATGGAGCCCGGGTTATAGATGCTGGCCAAGTTACGTCTGCATTTGTAACGTTGTATCCATTAGCTCCTGTATCAAAAAGGAGAGTCGAATTTTCGAGGTATTCGGGTGGGTTAGCATTTACAAAACCGTTTGGCATAATCCGCAGAGTACCTACGATTCTTGATACATCTACGCCAAAATTAACAGCCCCTTCAATTTCAACTTCAGAGAAATCAATTACGCCATCAGAATCAACAGAATTGTTGCCTTTAAAACGAATAACAGCATCTCCTTGAATAAAATTACCGTTGTTTCTGATACGGAAAGCACCATTTTGGTTTATATCGAAACGAATAGGCTCTGCTCTTTGCAGATTCAATATGGCATTTTCTCCGGTAATTGTAAGATCGTCGAGGACAACAAGTTCTGGGGCGGAGCTGGTAAGTTCTACAGAATGGCGAATTAATACTGCGCCATCATTTACTGGAGGAGTACCCGTATTCCAGATATCAGCCTGCGTCCAAGTTCCGTCATTAATGGTAGATGCACCAGAAATGATATACTCGAGAGCATTTGTAAAAGTGAAATTATTTTGGCCAATATTTCCTTGGGCATCGGATGGAAACGACTCCCCGTATCCTTCATTAGAAACATTTCCTCTAAAACCAAAAGCTGATCCACCACTATGATCTATATAAGTGGCAACAAAATTTATAACACCACCGGGAACAGAATTAATGTCGGATATATCAAAAGAGAAATTTAGGGTATTAAATCCTTGTCCGGACACATTTACGCCACCAATTTCAATAAGATCATTTTCGCCGACCTCTCCAGTGGGTGGAATTTCGAAAAGTGCGCCAGTAATACCGTCGATAGCAATAGCATGAGTTGCCTCAAATCCTGCCGGAAATGTTAGCGCAGGAGCAGAACCTCCCAAATCGGCCGTAATATAGCTTATAGAATCTCTCAATCGCGAACCAACATCGTTCACTTCAGCATCTATTTGAGCTCTTCCGGCATCGCCGTTTGAAATATAGATTACAAGCGCGTTATTATTAAAATTAAAAGGCGTTCCTGTACGCTGTAAACTACCGATAATTGTTCTTCCGTTATCCTGTAATTGTAAGGTACTATTACCAATGATACCTCCAAAACCAGTTGTTCCTGAACCAGTATAGGTTCCTAATCCCGGAACGACCGTCTGTGCAGATATGCTTGTCGGAGCAACCAGCAACATACCGGTTACAAGCATGGCTAAGTAAAATTTGTAGCTAATGTATAGATTTTTCATGACATACCATTTACTTTAATGATAAATTTTTTGATTTATAGGTTTTTTCTCTTGTTAATTTAAATGCTAACTGGTTAAGCCAATATTTAATAAATATTATACCTGCATCGAAACAGGAATAAACATTAAATCAAACAGCTGAATATCAATAACATCAATTGATATTCAGCTTAAACATTAATTTAGCTGATAAAGCCTTACCCTTTTTCGGGGTAAACTCAGTTCAGTTCAGTTCAGTTCAGTTCAGCGATTCTGGATTATGTTTACCAGGTTTTGATTGCTCTCATTATTGATTACGTAATTATCAAAGCAATTGGATTAACTCTGATGATATTTAAAAAAACTCAATTTCTTAACTACAAAAGGCATTAATATCACATCCTTTTGCGCGTCTTAGAAGCCAAAATCAACGCAAAACAAACCCTAACGCCATGGCAACGGTAATTTCATAATTGATCTGATGAGTTAAGCCTGCTTAATAGTAACTTTAAACAGACTTCGCACAACATTAAATAAGGTTTCTGCTAAATAGATAAGATTATTTGATTATTGTAAATCGAGTATAAAACACACTCTCTACCAAAAATTTTGCCTCGCCTGGAACAGCAAAAATATCTTATGTATGATTAGTAAATGAAAGGCATCTCTATCGTATTAGCCCAACTACCATGCAATTACAACATTTGGTGCAATCCTAAACCAAGGCATAACTTACACAAATAATTTTAAACACTCTAACACAAGTGCAGATTTTTTTTGTTGTTTTTACGTAAAAACAACAAAGTTCCACAATTGCTTTAAATACAGGTATATTCAAATATTACAAGAATATATGAACATAAGAAATGACACCTTAGCTTATAGAATGCTAATTCAAAGCAGTTTTTTTAGTATGCTCTTTAATACCGCTACTATAAGATAACAGCTACTAAAGAAGCTAATATTCAAGAAATTAATCTTCCCAATTGTAAAAACAAAGATATAGCTAACCGAATTTAATTATTTATATCATAAAAAACATTTTTCTTAGCACGAATTTTTGAAATCAGTTTCCTTTTTTACCTTTCTGCACCACCAGTTAACTGGTGTACAATACACACATTTTTTTTATATTAGGAAATTATATTATCTAAAAAATGTCCTATGAGTAAAGTAAGCATAGTTTCAGAATTTATGGAATTTCTTAAAGTAAGGAAGAAATTCTGGCTAATGCCTATTGTTTTTATATTACTTATGCTCGGACTGCTCATTGTAGTAACAAGCAATACTGCTCTTGCACCATTTATTTACGCATTGTTTTAAATTGATTACCTATCATTAGTAAAGTTCCTTTTGGTACCATTTTCTACATGAACAGTTTGCTCATCAATTACTTTGACTACTTTTACAAGCAGCCCTGTGGTCTGCATGATTTGCCTTTTTTAACGATTTTGCCTTCTCGGGTCAATAGCCGGTTTCTTTTTAAGTCACCGGCTTTTTTTTGGCCGAAATACGGTAAAACAAGCTTGTTTCTATTAATAATATCAAGCCCGATGTATAAAGCAAACGTGAGAGCAATTAACCAATTCTCTTTTACATGCAATCCAGTTTAATAGCTTTTCTTAGAAAGACATATATACTTTCAAAACATCAACCACTAACGACATAAATCTAAACTTTGCACATAATGAGTCAGCGACTTGATAAAGCCTACCTGGCGCTTGAAGATGGTACGTTCCATCAGGGTTATCTTGTTGGTAAAGCGGGTACTTGTGGAGGCGAGCTATGCTTTAATACAAGTATGACCGGCTACCAGGAGATTTTCACAGACCCCAGCTATTACGGGCAGTTAATGATGATGACGTATCCGCATATCGGTAACTATGGCGTTCATTCTGCATATGATGAAGCCCGAAAACCAATGGTCGCGGGTATTATTACACGTGCTTTCTCGAAAGAATACAGCAACTTATCGGCCGAAGACGATCTCAACTCTTATCTTGATGATAATGGTGTTACGGGTATTACCGGCGTAGACACGCGTTCGCTGGTCCGCCACATACGTGATAAAGGCGTAATGAATGCCGTTATTTCATCCGAAATCCATTCACGCGAAAAACTGGTGCAAATGGCTAAAGACTGGGCGCCAATGGAAGGATTAGAACTGGCTACTAAGGCTACTCGCACAGAAGCTCAAACTATAGCACCTGCAGATTCAAAATACAGAGTCGCTGTTATTGATTATGGCATAAAGCAAAGTATTATCAAAAACTTATTAAACAGAAATTGCACGCTTCGCATTTTCCCTGCAAAAACAACATGGGATGAAATTCAGGAATGGGCAGCCGATGGTTTTTTCCTGTCGAATGGTCCCGGAGATCCGCGAGCTATTACGTATACCTCAGATACGGTTCAAAATATTATGGCAGACCCGCGCCCGGTTTTTGGAATTTGTCTGGGCCATCAGCTTATGGCACTTTCTAAAGGTATAGAAATCATAAAGATGAAAGTTGGTCACAGAGGTGCTAATCAGCCAGTGAAAAACCTTAATACGACCAAAGTTGAAATAACCACCCAAAACCACGGCTTTGGCGTAGAATCAGGTTCTGTTATAGCTAATGGGGCTCAGATTAGCCACATCAATCTTAATGACAATACAGTCGAAGGTATTGTATTTCCAGATTCGAATGCATTTAGCGTGCAATATCATCCGGAGGCATCACCTGGACCGCATGATTCCCGTTATCTTTTTGATGAGTTTGTAAAACGACTTTCAGAAAGATAGGTTCATAGAAATATAGATTGGTAAAGCTTTGTTATAATTAACTTTTGATAAAGTACAGTTAAATCCCAAACCGTTATTTGTGCTATAAAATCCCCTAACGGTTATTGTATATGAAATTTTCTTAATATTTCATGTTTGTCTTGTTCGTCATCCTTATTTAACTCAATTTCTTCTTAAAAAACACATGCCACGTCGTCAAGATATTAAATCCATTCTCATTATAGGCTCCGGTCCCATCATAATAGGGCAGGCCTGCGAATTTGATTATTCCGGCACACAAGCCTGCCGTTCTTTAAAGGAGGAAGGATACAGGGTCGTTTTAATAAATTCGAATCCAGCAACTATAATGACTGACCCCATTATGGCGGATAAGATTTACCTGAAACCTCTTACTGCTGCTTCTGTAATGGAAATTTGCGAAGCCGAATCTATAGACGCTGTGTTGCCAACTATGGGTGGGCAAACCGGCCTTAACCTGGCGCGAGAGCTCTTTCATAAGGGCTATTGGGAAAAAAAAGGGATTGAAATTATTGGAGTAGATATTGCCGCCATCGATATTACAGAAGACCGGCAACAGTTTCGCGATTTGATGGAAACAATTGGCATTGATCAGTGCAGATCGCGAACGGCTAAATCTATGCTCGATGCTAAAGAAATTACGGAAGAACTTGGTGGGCTGCCTGTTGTAATTCGCCCTTCGTTCACTATGGGCGGCATGGGTGGCGGCATTGTATGGACCGAAGATCAATTCGAGCGCAAAGTACTTCGCGGGCTAGAGCTATCACCCGTGCATGAAGTGCTCATCGAAGAATCTATTTTTGGCTGGAAAGAATTCGAACTTGAACTTTTGCGCGATAATAATGATAACGTGGTTATCATTTGCTCTATAGAGAATATGGATCCATGCGGGGTTCACACCGGCGACTCTGTAACGGTAGCGCCTTCACAAACTTTACCCGACGAACATTTCCAGACCTTGCGGGATGCTGCCATAAAAATGATGCGTTCAATTGGTACCTTCGCAGGTGGCTGTAACGTTCAGTTTGCGGTAGAACCGGAAACGTTTAGAATGGTGGCCATAGAAATTAACCCAAGAGTTAGCCGCTCTTCTGCACTGGCATCTAAGGCAACAGGATATCCTATTGCCAAAATCGCCACTAAACTTGCCGTTGGCTATAATTTGGATGAACTTAAAAACCAGATTACCGGCACAACTTCGGCCTGTTTCGAACCTTCGCTTGATTACGTGGTTGTAAAATTACCCCGCTTTAATTTTGATAAATTCCCCGGCTCAGATGAAGAGTTGTCTACGCAAATGAAGGCCGTTGGCGAAGTAATGTCTATTGGCCGAACGTTTGCAGAAGCTCTTAATAAAGCGTGGCAGGGTCTGGAAACCGGGCACTCGGGTTTGGGTGCAGATGGCTTCGAAAGTTTTAACCGTAAAAGCGTTCGGGACCGCCTGCTAAAGCCTTATTGGGATCGCAGCCTGCAGATACGAAATGCGTTTAAGCTCGGGGCTTCGGTAGAAGAAATCCATGACATTACCTTCGTAGACCCCTGGTTTTTGCAGCAAATACGCTATATGGTAAGTCTGGAAAACCGTACGGAGGGTCAAACCCTCGAATCAATTTCTGGGGAAGATCTTTTAGAGCTTAAACAAGCTGGCTTTTCGGATGTACAGCTAGCTTGGCTGTTAAGCCAAAGCGGTGCGAATTTGCGTGAAGCGGATGTGCGCGAAAAACGTCTTTCTTTGGGTCTTAAGGCAGTGTTTCGCGTTGTGGATACTTGTGCGGGGGAGTTTCATGCCCAAACACCATACTACTATTCGACCTACGAAAAGGAGAATGAAAGCGTAGTAAGCAGTCGTCCTAAAGTAATGATTCTAGGAAGCGGCCCGAATCGTATTGGTCAGGGTATCGAATTCGATTACTCCTGCGTACACGCTGTTCTTGCCGCCAAAGAGATGGGATATGAGACCATCATGATTAACTGCAATCCCGAAACCGTTTCCACCGATTTTGATGTTGCCGACAAGCTTTATTTCGAACCTGTTTTCTGGGAAAGGGTGATGGATATTTGGGAACATGAAAAACCGGAAGGCGTAATTTTGCAGGTTGGCGGGCAAACCGCACTTAAGCTTGCCAAGCGATTCCACAAAGGAAATTTTAAAATATTCGGGACCCCTTTCGAAAAAATGGATCTTGCCGAAGATCGCGGCAAGTTTTCTGAAGTACTCAAAAAGCTGGAAATACCCTTTCCGGATTATGGCATGGCTACAAATTTTGAGGAAGCCAAGAAAGTTGCCTTAGAGGTTGGCTATCCCGTACTTATTCGCCCTAGCTATGTTCTTGGCGGTCAAGGCATGCGCATCGCCATTAAAGAAGATGAGCTGGAAGAATATGTAGGCGCCATCCTTAAAACACATCCCGAAAACGCCTTCCTCATCGACCACTATCTTGAAGGAGCAATCGAAGTTGATTTCGACTCTGTATACGACGGCGAGCAGCTTCATGAAGCGGGAATTATGCAGCACCTTGAGCCTGCCGGAGTTCATTCAGGCGATTCTACTGCAGTGCTTCCGCCCTACTCTCTAAGCGAAAATGTAATTAACCAAATGAGAGATTATCAGCTTAGAATTGCTAAAGCACTCGAGGTACGGGGCTTTGTGAACGTACAGTATGCCGTAAAGAATGAGATTGTTTACGTGCTTGAATCCAATCCCCGGGCTACTCGTACCATTCCATTTATAGCCAAAGCCACCGGACGACCAGATGCCAAAATTGGTGTAAAAGTTATGCTGGGCGCAAAGCTTTCTGAATTTGATCTAAGCAGCAATCTGAAAAACTTTGCCATCAAAGAACCCGTATTTCCATTCGATAAATTTCCTGAAGTAAAGAAGGAACTTGGCCCCGAAATGAAATCAACCGGAGAAACAATCTATTTTCTCGATAACTTCGATGACGAACACTTCCGCAAACCCTACGAGTTCAAGAATCTTTACTTGAGCAGGTAGGTATCAGGTATCAGGTATCAGGTATCAGGTATCAGGTATCAGGTATCAGGTAT
>JAIULZ010000152.1 GCA_022565805.1 Balneolales bacterium | reverse complement strand
TTCTTAAACAGCATTTTTGTTGAAACCTGCAACTTTTACCGGACACCAGTGATTGCTAATTGCTAATTGTTAATTGCTGATACCTGATACCTGATACCTGATACCTGATACCTGAAAATTTGATACCTTATATATTTGCTACTGCTTTATGGCGGTGTTATTTTCTTGGTTTATCCAAATTCCGGGTTAATCATTTACCATATTTTATTCTATTTCGGATTTCGACTGTTTTTTTAATCATTAGTTTCGACTGCTTTCTAATTTGAGTCCGTTTATTTACCGGTAACCCGGCCCTGGTCCTCCATTTATATCTATATAATATGCCTACTACTGAAAATTCCGTATCGAACTACAATATCGTTAGCCTGATTCGCAAAAAGCGTGAAGGCGAGAATCTTACGAAAGATGAAATTAACTATTTGATTGAGGCTTATACGCGCGATGAGCTTCCTGATTATCAGATGAGCGCTTTTTTGATGGCGGTTTTTCTGAAGGGGATGAATGATGATGAGGCTTCAGCTTTGGCTTATGCGATGCTTCATTCCGGTAAGGTGATGGATTTGAGCTCGATTCCGGGCATAAAAGTGGATAAGCACTCTACCGGGGGCGTGGGCGATAAGCTTTCGCTTATTCTGGCTCCAATGGTAGCGGCTGCCGGCGTTCCTGTTCCTATGATTTCGGGCCGCGGACTCGGTCATACCGGCGGCACACTCGATAAGCTCGAGTCGATTCCAGGTTTTGATGTAAACCTGAATCTGGATCGCTATGTGGAGGTTATCGCCAAACATGGCATTGTATTTATTGGTCAGACAGAAGATATCGCCCCGGCCGATAAGCGTCTTTACGCCCTGCGCGATGTTACCGCTACGGTAGAATGTATTCCGCTTATTGCAAGCTCCATTATGTCGAAAAAACTGGCTGAGGGCATAGACGCCCTCGTGCTCGATGTAAAACATGGCACGGGCGCCTTCATTCAGGAAACCTCGGGTGCGCTTCAGCTTGCGCGCAGACTTGTGGATATTGGCTCTCAGTTCGATAAAAATACCGTGGCTTTTCTTACCGGCATGAATCAGCCGCTGGGTAACAAAATCGGGAACTGGCTCGAGGTTGAAGAAAGCATAGAGTGTTTGCGCGGCGATTGGCCCGATGATGTGCGCGAAGTTACGCTGCTTTTGGCTGGCTCCATGATTCATCAGGGTGGGAAGGCAGACAGTCTTGATGAAGGCATCCGCAAGGCGATTCAAACTATAGAAGACGGCTCGGCGCTTCAAAAATTCCGTGAAATTGTAATTGAGCAGTCTGGGGATGTGTCGGTAATTGATCGGCCGGAAACCTACACGAAAGCAAGCTATAGCGCCGACTTTACCGCTGCAGAAGATGGTGTGGTAAGCCGCATTAATGCCTACTTGGTTGGGATGGCTTCACTCGAACTTGGTGCCGGACGTAAAGAGAAATCAGAAAGCGTTGATCCGGTTGCAGGAATTGTGCTGCATCATAAAATGGGTGCCAAAGTAAAAAAGGGTGAAACAATTGCCACGCTCTATACGAACAAAGAAGCACAGCTCGAAACGGCAATCAAGCTAATGAATGAAGCCTACGAGCTGGGAGGGGAAGCCGTTGATTATGGTCCGCTTATCACCCATATTGTAGATAAAACCGGTGAGCGTCCTTTTGATTATAGCAAAGTACCCGCTTTGAAGAGCAGATAAGGGCATAATCTTTGTTCCGTTAACGCTCTGAGAATTGTAAGAAGCATTTGCCCGGCATTTAGTTATGTGAATTGTCCGGAATTATGAAGCCGTAATGCAGCTTGTAGTAACAGAAGGTTTTGAAAATCTTCTGCTAAACGATGAATTATAGAATTCAAACAAAATAAGTTATGTGGAATCGATTTGTAAGAGCAGTTAAGTCGCTTTTTGGTGGCGTAGTTTCCAGTATGGAGGATCCTAAGCTGATTCTGGAGCAGAATATCCGGGAGCTGAACGATCAGGTGCCGAAAATGAATGAGAATATTGCCACGGTTAAAGCCAATTTGGTTATGCTGCGCAAGGAGCGCCAGAAATATGAGCGACTCGAGCAAGAGCTTATAAGTAAAATTAAGGCCGCCATTAATGCCGGACGCGACGATATTGCCGAGAATTTTGCGCTTCAGCTGGAAAAAGCCCGGGAAAACAGCGTTGCCACCGCCGAGCAGGAAAAATTTGCGGAGCAAGCATACGAAAAATCGCTTCAGGTTAAAAAAGCGTTTATGCGCGAAAAAGACCGCAAAATAAGGGAAGCCCGCGAAGCGCTTCAGGCCCATGAACGAGCCAAGTGGCAGTCCCGCATCGCCGATACTCTTGAGCAATTCGAGGTTACCGGCGTTGATGCCACCCATAATGAAATGGTGAACCGCCTCAACGAAAGCACCGCAAAGTCTGAGGCCCGGATGGAAATGGCGCTCGACAGCGTAGATACCAAATCTATGGAAATCGAAATCGATGCCGAAAAGCTCAGAGCCCACGATCTTGTTGCTCAGTTTAAGCGCGAAATGAGCAAGGGTGATGCCGGAGCTAAAGCAGACTCAGGCTCGAAAAAGATCGAAATCGATGATGCGCCCGAAGAAAAAGCAGCGGGCGAATCGGCAAAAGAAGGCGGACGCGAGAAAACCATCGGCCGTGCATAATATGTGAAGTACGTACGTTGTTTTTGACAGTCATCACACAGCAAAAAAGTAGCGACTATGGACAGAGAGCAGCTTAAGGAAGAATACAAGCAGCATTACCGGCAGCTCAATGAGCTTAAGAAAAAGCATGCGATGTATGAAAAAAAGGCCCGTATCATCAAGAATTTGGATGAAATGGATCCTTCCCCCGTTATGGAGCGTTTTCAGTCGGCACTTCATGCGGTTAAAGAGCGCATCGCTATGGCCGAGGCGCGGCTCGAAGTCTATCTTGATGATCAGGACGAATCGCACCTGTTTTCTGCGCAAGCATCCGGTTCTGAAACAAACAGCACGTCCGCTCGTAGCAGAAATATTGCCGAAGATGAGGAATTTCTGAGCAAAGAAAAGGCAAAGTCGATCGTAAACCGAATCCGGTCTGACATGGGCATTATTCAGCGTGAGCTGGATGAAAAAGCCGGAAAGTTACCCGGTGATAAAACAGTTTTTTAGAAATTACCCGGCATGCTTTCAAATGGTTCTTGCCCTGTAGCCTGTAGATTTTTATTAGCTGCAGAAAGACGCATTTTGGGCAAAAAGTATTCATCACACAGTCATAAACCCGCATTTTAGAAAAACAAAACTATGGATAAGCCAGTAAATTACACCAAGGAAGCTTTTCTTCACCCCATGAATCTGGCTATTCTTATTGCGGCATTTTCTTCATCCTTTTTTCTGGCTGGGCAGGAGCAGGTGGTCAACATCATCCTTTCTTTAACCGTGGCGTCGGAGCTGCTCTATCTGGGAATTGTGCCGCGCTTGCCAAGATTTCAAAAGTACATCAACCTGAAATCATTTAAAGAGAGAAACAGCCGATTTGATGAAAGACGTATTTTCGGAGAGCTGAATGAGTCGTCACAAAAACGTTTTCTGGTGCTAAAACACATCGCCGGACTCATACGCGGCAACTTCACCAAAACGCATTATGCCTCACACGGCATTCTGGACAATATTAATACCCGAATCGAGTCTCTGCTAACAAGCTACATGCTTTTGCTGGAAGGCAACGAGCGCTATGAGCAATATCTAAATAATACGACCCTTAATAAACTTCAGCAGGATTTTGAAACGACCGGAAAGGAAATAGAGGAAGCCGACTCAGACAGACTTAAAACCGTAATGGGGCGAAGGCTTCATATTTTGGATAAGCGGATGGAGAAATACAAGCTGGCGCGTGAAAAATACCTGATCTCAGATTCGCAGCTCAAAACAATTGAGGATACGCTCCGATATATTTACGAAAAATCCATGACGATGAGCAATCTCGACGAAATTGAGCATCAAATGGATAGCTTAATGATGGACCTCGATGATTCCGAAATGGTTTTCAACGAAATGAATTACGATCGCTCGGTCTCTACCGATTACATGACAGACCTGCAAAGGCTTGAAAGAGACATGGAAGAAACCGACAAAATATTCCGCGAAAGCCAAAAAACAAAAGCCCGCTCAGAAAGCTGATTTCAAAGAAAGTGTTTACGCTTCGAACCTCCTTTTTTGTTATCTTAAGCAGACTAAAACAAAAAAAAGCAATCCAGAAAACAAGCACAAAAACAAAAAAAACTAATATCCTCTGACCTCTGACCTCTGACCTCTGACCTCTGACCTCTGACCCCTGACCCCTGACCCCTGAAACAAACCCCCGGTCCTCCGTCCCCGGTCTCCGGTCAACCAAACACTCAACACTCAAAATCATCCCAAATTCCACCAACGCCACATGCCATTTTCGACTCTTATTTCAGAAACCGACCCAAACTCGGGTATTTGCACAATAACGATTAACCGCCCGGATAAACTGAACGCCCTAAACAGCGAAGTAATCCGCGAGCTGAAGCAAGTTTTTGAATCTGTCGCTTCAGACGAAGCTGTAAAAGCGGTCATTCTAACCGGATCAGGAGATAAAGCATTCGTAGCAGGCGCCGACATCAAAGAGCTTTCCAATTTGGATGAGAAAACGGGCGAAGAACTTTCAATTAAGGGTCAGGCCGTTTTCGCCTCAATCGAAAATCTGGGCAAGCCGGTTATCGCGCTTGTAAACGGCTACGCGCTTGGTGGCGGAACCGAACTTGCGCTATCCTGTCACATGCGAATTGCGACGTCAAACGCCGTTTTTGGTCTTCCCGAAGTTAGTTTGGGGCTTATTCCGGGCTATGGCGGTACGCAGCGACTTACCCGACTCGTTGGCAAAGGCAAAGCTATGGAGCTGATTCTTTCCGGGCGAATGGTGAAGGCCGACGAGGCCGATGCGCTCGGCATAGCCAATCACGTATATGATGATAAGGAAGCAGCTATGGAAGCTTCCAAAAACCTGATGAGCAATATTTTGCGTCAGGCTCCGGTAGCCGTGGCGCGGGCTATAGAAGCCGTAAATGCATCCGAAACCGGAAAAGAATCCGGGTACGCAGAGGAAGCTCGTTTATTCGGCTCGCTATGCGCCACGGGCGATTTCAAGGAAGGAACCACTGCTTTTCTTGAAAAGCGGAAACCTTCATTTAAAGGTAACTAATTTAAAACTGATTGGAACCTCCGTCGAAAACTGCCCGCTTCGGTCTTTTTGATTATGCCGTTGAGACTGCATCCGTAATTGCGGGCCTTCCATTATATTTTGCGGCTATATTGGCTGTATCTGCAGAATCAGACAGGAGCGTCTCATGAACGAGCTCATTCTGATTGTGGTACTGCTGTTTTTCAGCGGATTCTTTTCCGGATCCGAAATAGGCTATATTTCCGCAAACCGCCTGCGGCTCGAGCTTAAATCCCGCGAAGACACCCTACGAGGTCGCTGTCTGGCATATTTTACGCGAAATCCGGAGGCCTATCTTTCTACAACCCTGCTTGGCAACAATGTAGTGAATGTTGCGTATGCCACGGTTATGGCGCTGGTTTTGGTGCAGCCGGTTACCGATTTCTGGATTTACGCGTTCGACCATATTCCATCAGAAGCGATGCTGCTGCTCACGCAGACTGTAATTGCTTCAGTGCTGATTTTAATTATGGGTGAAGTTATCCCCAAAGGTATTTTCAGGGTGCATTCAGATCAGCTTGTGCCATTAGTTGTGCTCCCAATAGCTGCCACAAACTGGATTTTGAAACCATTCACCTGGTTTTCATCGGTTATAGCTCAGAAAATCGTGCGGGCTATTAATCCAAATGCCGATGCCGTCGAGGAGCTTTATCATCGCGATGATTTTGAAAATATTTTTAGGGAAATTGCAACCGACAGCGATCATCATATAGACGAAGACGACTCCGAAATCCTCACAAATGTGCTCGAAATGTCGAATATGAGGGTGAAGGAATCGATGGTTCCGCGAATCGAGGTGGTCGCAATCGATAAAAATCTGGCGATGAATGAGGTGCTTGAACTGTTCATTAGCAGTGGCTATTCTAAGCTGCCTGTGTATGAGGGCAGCATCGATAATATTATCGGGGTGATTTTTGCCTACGACCTGTTCAAGCGCCCATCAGATATCAGCAGTATTATTCGTCCGGTTAAATATGTGCCCTCATCGCAGCGATCCGCTGATTTACTGTCCGAATTCCGTAAGCAGAATATTTCGCTTGCCGTCGTAATTGATGAATATGGCGGAACCGCCGGACTCGTAACAAGCGAAGATTTAATTGAGGAAGTAGTGGGCGATATTCAGGATGAGTACGATACTGAAGAAACCATCATGAAAAGACTCAACCCGACCACCTTTATTTTGTCGGGTTCCGTAGAAATCGAGGATATAGAAGAACAGTTTCCCGAAATTGGTCTGCGCGATGATGACACCGAATTCGAAACCATAGCCGGATTTATCATCAGCGAAATCGGCCGCATTCCAAAACCCGGCGAAAAAGTACAAATTGCCGGACTCCGCTTCACCATAATAAAAGCAAGTCACTCCAGAATCGAAGTAGTTAAATGCGAGCTAACCGGTTCCACCAACAGAAAAGGTTCGAATTCTTCTCAACCTCCATCATCCGGGAATAACCCAAGGTGAGTGGGAGTCGGCTTTAGGAAAAAAACAAGAAACTAAATCAATAAAAATATCCAATTCCTGAGCGGCACATTTATCGCAAAAGTTAGGGATTTTTTAAATTTTAATGAGCAATGAAAGGCAAAGCATGCCCGAAGGATCTCCCTTTATTTGGCAACGCCATCATCGAAGTGGGTATTTTGCGAATTTCGACTTAGACCTAATACTGCTCAGTACGCCATCAAATTAACAGAAAAACTGTGAAACTCAGTGTGTACTCTGCTAAACTTTGTGCTACCTATTAAATGTAAAATGCCAAAGCCCGAATGTAGAAAATGGAGTATTACCCCATCACCCCAAGATTAATTCGCTAAATTGGCGTAAATTCGCTGGATAAAAAAATAAAACCTCAATAGAATGAACGCATCCGTACCGGGCTGGGCGAGTCAGCTGGCGCAAAAATACATGAGCAAAACCATCAACCACTTCATCCTTCACGGAAATGTGCGTGATTTGGTGATGTACTCCGCAACGGATGAAAAACCGGATTTTATCCGCCTCAGCCGTTTTTTGGGTGATGAGCTCTTTGGCTCAAGAAACGTGGTGCTGTACTACGACCGCGCCGGCGGGATTCATTTTCGGGATTCGGACAGTCGGAATGATTTTTATCAGGCGTTGCCGGCCTCTTATCAGCCGGCCGGACCAACCACGGCGGGATACGGAAGACGGGAAGCCGAGCCGCTACCACGAAATCCTGCGGCTGTACTCGCGCTGCTTGAAAAATATTTCAGGATTCGTTTAGAAGATGGAAAATCCGTTGCGCTCGTAATTGATTATGCCGAAACCATAGCACCAAACGCCGAAGCCGCATCCTCCGGACCCGAAGACCGTACCGTGCTCGTAAATCTGCTGAAATGGGCGCAGGACCCGATTTTCCTTGCCGCTGATTTCACCGTGGTGCTCGTTACGCAAAACCTGGCCGATCTGAACCGCAGTTTGGTGCAGAGTCCGTACAACTCGGCCATAAATATCGGATTCCCGGATTATGAAGGGCGTCTTGCCTTTATACACTCATTTTTGAAGCATGATGAAGAGCTCAAAAAGAGCATTTGCGGAGAATTGGAGCCCACATTTCTGGCACAGCAAACCGCCGGACTTGGCTTCATACAGCTCAAAAGTATTCTGGCTCATGCTCAGGAAAACAGCGAAAGCCTAACGCGTGACGGACTTTCGGCAACAAAAAAAGAGCTGATTGAGGCAGAAGCTCACGAACTGCTGGAGTTTGTGGAAACAAGCTATACGCTCGATCAGGTTGCCGGTCATACGCAGGTTAAAAAGCACCTTCGGGATGCATCGGCGGCGCTCAGAAGCGGAAATGGTCAGGTTCTGCCCATGGGCTATCTCGTTTGTGGTCCGGTTGGAACCGGGAAAACTTTTCTGGTAAACTGCTTTTCCGGTGAAGTCGGCATACCGATGGTAAAGCTCAAAAATTTCCGCTCGCAGTGGCAGGGCGTTACAGAAGGTAATCTCGAAAAAATACTAACGCTGTTAGATGCCATGGCGCCGGTTGCGGTTATGATTGATGAAGCCGATGCCTATCTCGGCGACCGGGCAGCAAGCGGCGACAGCGGGGTGTCGAGCCGCGTATTTGCCAAAATTGCCAGCTTCATGAGCAATACCGCCAACCGCGGACGCATCATCTGGTTTTTGATGACGGCGCGTCCCGATTTGATGCCGGTGGATTTAAAGCGACAGGGCAGAGCCGAAGAGCATCTTGCGCTGTTCTATCCCGATACCGAGCAGGAGCGTATTGAGGTTTTTGAGGCCATGAAAGTCAAAACCGGAATGAAAATGACCAAAGATGAAATTCCCGCACTCATCCGCAAAGGAACCCACAGCTGGTCAGGCGCCGATATGGAAGCCGCGCTAACCAGGGCAAGATTCAGGGCGCTGGCAAAAGAAGGAAACGATGTGGTGAGCCCCGAAATACTGGAAGAAACTCTGCTCGATTTCATTCCGCCAACATATCCGCAGGAAGTAGAGCTCCAAACCCTGCTCGCCGTAAGAGAATGCACCTCAAGGGAACTCCTCCCAGAGCGATTCCGTAAAATGGACAGCGCAGAACTAAACTACAGAATCGAAGAACTCAAGATTTAGGTATTAAAGGTTATTTTTATCCAGCGAATTATTCTTTATTTGATTAAGCTTTCGATAAATGCAAGAAATTAACTAACCCAAAGAAACCCTCTGCGAAACTCCGTTCCACCTTTCAACGAAACTGTTTTTAGATTGGAAGTTCATAAATTATATCAAACATTGTTTAGGTAGCACAGGGTTACACAGAGTTGTGCACAGGGTAACACAGTTTGTATTTTGCCAAGAACACCTCGGTCCTCCGTCTTCGGTCCTCGGTCATTT
>JAIULZ010000151.1 GCA_022565805.1 Balneolales bacterium | reverse complement strand
GTATCAGGTATCAGGTATCAGGTATCAGGTATCAGGTATCAGGTATCAGGTATCAACAATTAACAATTAACAATTAACAATTAACAATTTGTATTTTTGCTCTTTACGTTTTCAAATGGCCAGAAAAAAAACCCCGAAGCGCTCGGGACATGCTGTGCTACTTATACGTAACTCGCCAACGCCCAAAAACCCTTAAACTGCCCAAAAAACTCATCACCCAAAGAATAATTCGCTGGATAAAAAATGCTTCGATAAGTGAGTTGCTCTTTGCTTATTTTAGGTGTTCTTCTTTTTGTATCATTTTTGAGTAATTTATAGTTCATACTCTGTTTTCCTGAAGTTATGGTTGTGAAGTTGCGACTTCTTCGCATCTTAGTAAGCTGGTTTTGCTACTTCGGTTCCGAAACAAATCTATCTACATCTTTATGTCCGATCTGAGCTTTTTAAATCCGCTGCGCTGGAAGAAATCATTTTTGATTAGTATTCTGGCTGGCTTTCTTATTATCTGGTTCGGCTTTCTGGATAACTACAGCATTTATACCCGATATCAGCTTAGTAAGGAAAAAGCGGAGCTTAAACAGCAAATTGAGCTGCTGCAGCGGGAAACGGAGTCACTCGAAACCCGCATTCAGGCCCTGCAAACAGACTCTTCGTATCTGGAGCGCATCGCCCGGGAAGATTATGGTATGCGGAAGCCCGGAGAAACGATTTATCAAATAAAAAGACGCTAAAAACAGGCTTCTTTTCTCAGCAACTTTACCTTCCTTTTTCTACTCTGGCTCCTCTTTTTTTACGACTTCTTAAGATTGCCTTCCTTCTTTCATTTTTTCTTATTTTGATTGCGCACTACAGCTCTCTGCACCCGATGTTTTGGCATCAATTAATTTGCAGATATTGTATTATGCAGAGAAAAATAGAAACAGACCTTATAATTTTTGCTTTACGCTTTCATCGCGTTGTTCGGCAGCATACCTTAGGTTTTTGGCACATTCGCTTCGAACATGCTTGATATAAGGCCCGTTTTAAGAGCTCTTTTAAGTTTTTACTCATTCATTACGAAACATATCTATGCTTGCTATCGGGATAGACCTTGGCGGTACAAATATTAAATCCGCCCTTATACATCCGGAAAAAGGAATTCTTGAACAGCACTCGATATCCACGGAGGCAGATGCCGGACTCGAGGCTACGCTGGACCGTATTGCGTCCACCATAAATAAAGTAAAAGAGAGTGCAGAGCTTCCTGTTATGGGTGTGGGCATGGGCGCACCGGGCATGATAAGCCTCGACAGAAAGTCGGTTCATAACCCGCCTAACCTGCCCGGATGGGAGCATGTAATGCTTGCCGATGAAATTAAAAAGCGCACCGGCCTGGATGCCCTTATCGAGAATGATGCTAACCTGATGGCTTTAGGCTCTGCCCGCTTTGGTTCGGGCCGCCCTTATGAACACTTTATAATGATAACGCTTGGAACCGGCGTTGGCGGGGGCATTATTTTCAACAACCGGATTTTTCGCGGAGCTACCGGTGCAGCAGCCGAATTGGGCCACGTTACCATAGATTACAATGGCGCAAGATGCAACAGCACGGTAACCGGAGCTGTAGAAGGCTATCTGGGGCAGCGTTTTTTGAGTCAGCGCGCCGGCGAGCTTATTGCAAAAGAGCCCAAGAATGAGCTTTTCATACGCTTTAACGGCGATTTCGAGAAACTTGAGCCTCGGGATTTATCAGATGCAGCCAACCGGGGCAACAAGCTAGCTATTTCTATTCTGGAAGATGCGGGGAACAAGCTGGGATTTGCAATAGTAAACTATGTTCACACCCTCGATATTCGTAAGATTGTGGTAAGCGGTGGTGTTTCCAAGGCTGGAGAATGGATTCTCAAACCAGCCCTAAAAACAGCCATGGAGCAGCTGATGCCGCCTTTCCGCACCGATTTCGAAATTATACCAGAGCTACTCGGTAACGAGGCCGCTTTACTTGGCGCCGGCACGCTGGCCCTGGAAAATATCTGACGCTGTAACGCAGGCACCCGACCAATAACATGCCCGTTTTTATCCGGAAAGAATCATCTTTAACCGTTAAAAGACCCGATATAAACGGAAAGAAAACGGGTACGCTTTTCGGGCTTGTGCTGCTTTTATTGCTGCCATTATGGGTATCGGCCTATAATGAAGGCAATAGCAATGCCTATGATTCGAGCAGCAACAGTTCGAATCATGGGAAATGGCTGGTTTTCGGCGAGGTTTTTTATTCGCATTCGCCCTCGCCCGCCGTAGCAACACCGTTACGGGCAGCCAATACCGACACCACCGCAAACGACACGATACCCCGGCCCGGAACACCTGCACCGCCAGATACTTTAGATCCTCAGCCGGCTTCTACAACCGATACCACGGCCGTAATTCTACCCGCCTCAGACTCGACACGGCCCTGGGAAGACCGCGAGCTGCCGGTTCCGCCAAGTCCGGCTGCACCCGCTTCTGCAGCACCAACCGGAGGTGGAGATGGTCTTACAGATATTATCAATTTCTCGGCCCGCGATTCTTTAATTATTCGTCTGGATGATGCCCGCCTTGCCCTATTATACGGTAATTCGCGCGTAGAGCATCCTTCTGGCAGACTCACAGCCGGACAAATAGCCCTCGATCTCGACCAAAATCTGGCTACTGCCGAAGCGCGTCGCCTGCCGCCCGACACCACAAATGCCTCCGATTTATTTATGCGCTGGCTAACCCGTCGTGGCGAATTTGCCGCCCCGGTAGACACTCTTAGCATTCCCACTTTAACCCGGGATGGCGAAGAAGTAACAAGCCGCCGCATCATGTTCAATTTTGTTACCGAAAAAGGAAAGTTTGATGTAGCTCAGGTGGGAATCGAAGGTGGAAGCGTAACCGGAAATCAAGTTAAGACCCCGGCTCCACACGTTATTTTTATTGAAGACGCCATCTATTCTACCTGCGATCTGGATCATCCCCACTATTATATTCGCGCCCGCCGCATGAAGCTTGTAGACGAGGAAGAAGTTTTCTTTACGGGTGCTCAGCTCTACTTTCTGGATATTCCATATCCTTTCATATTTCCGTTTGGCTATCTGCCATCGCGGCTGCAGCGCAACCGTTCGGGGCTTCTCGAACCTTCACTGGCTTTACAGGATCAGGCAACCCGTGGATTGGGAATTGAGAATATTGGCTGGTTCCAGTATTTCAACGATTATCTTACCGGACAAATTTCTACCAATCTGTATACATCGGGCACATATTTCGCAGATGGTCTTCTTAATTATGCGAGTCGCGACAACTACCGCGGCTCGATTCGTTTGGGCTATTCCAGAGAGCGCGGACTGGAATCTACCGACCCCGACTTTACCCGTATTGCCAACAGCCGGCTCGAGCTTAATCACCAGCAAACCATTAACCCGTTTGCCAACCTTTCGGCCAATATAAACCTGAGGACGAGTGATTATTTCCAGCGCAACTCCTACGACATTACCGAACGGGCCGAAACATCTACAAGCTCCAGAGCATCGTTTAACTTCAGGCAGCCCGATGGTATTTATACGCTGGGTATTTCGCTGCAGCAATCACAAAACTTCGCTACCAATCAGGTTCAGTTTCAGGGACCTAACGCGAACTACAGCTTCCGGCGGTTTAGCCCGTTTGAGCGCAGCCGGTCTAGCGATCAGCGGTGGTGGGAAACCTTAAGCTTATCGTACGGGGGGCAATTTACCTCGCGCTTTAATTTTCGGCCGCTTAACGATTCGGATGGCAACCCGCTTACCGACACTAACTGGTTTCAGGCGCTGTTTTCTCCATCTGACTACAGAGAGGCAACCGGCGAAATTGGCCACATACAGTATGGCTTACAGCAGCGGGCAGATGTAACCACACAGCTTACATCAAGCGATTTTATCAATATTTCTACCAATGCGCGAATCACAGAATTTTGGTATCCCGAAACCATTCGTAAGGATTTTATCCCCGAAGAAAACCGCGTTGAGGACCGGATTGAGCGGGGGTTTGCCGCCGCGCGTACGTTTAATTCTTCCATTAACTTCAGTACCGCTATTTATGGTATTTCTCAAAATAGAATCGGAAATTTCCAGGGTTTCAGGCATACCATGCGCCCGACCGTATCATTTAGCTATCAGCCCGACTTTACGGGCGATTTCTGGGGTTATTTCAGAGAGGTGCAGCGCGATACTTTAGGCAATACGCAACGCTACTCTATTTTTGAGCGGGGCGTTCTGGGAGGTCCCGGTGCAGGGGAACAAAGGTCGGTCTCGTTTTCGCTGGCCAACATACTGGAAACCCGTCAGGTTAAGCGCGACTCTACCGGAGAACGAAATGAGCGGGTGCTGCGCCTCGTCGATAATTTTTCGGCCAACGTTTCCTACAATTTTGCGGCCGAACAGTTTAATCTGAGCGAAATGAGCCTCACCTTTTCATCTAACATTCTTCAGAACATACGAATAAATGCAAATGCATCGCTCAATTTCTACGCGCAGGATTCTTTGGGCACATCGATTAACGAGTATATCTGGGAAAACAGCAGCCGCCTTGCCCGGCTTACGAGCTACAGCGTAAATGCAAGCACAACGCTAAGCGGGGGGCAGGGAGGTGCGCGGCTGCAGCCTGGCCCGATGTATTATCCTCGCTTTTATGACCCTTACGACCAAACTATTTTCCGCGGCATAGACCCGCTGTTTAACCGGGAGCCCATACCGGTATTTAGCGTACCATGGTCGGCTTCATTTCGGTTTACCTACTCGTGGCGGTTTATCAATTTTCAGAACCAGAACAGGTCGGCCGTTTTAAATGCCGATAATATACAGGTACAGCTAACACCCGGCTGGCGTTTCCGCACCTCATTGGGCTACGATTTTATAAGGCAGGATTTAACGCCTGCCCGATTTTTCATCGACCGGAACCTACACTGCTGGACTATGAGTTTCGAATGGAATCCGTTCGGCGATTTCAAGTACTTTTTATTTTCGCTACGGGTAACCGACTCACAGATGCGAAGCCTTTTCCAAATGCTGCCGGGACTCAACGATCTGGAAAGAAGAAATTCACCTATTGGCCGAAGATAGCGTCTCGTTATGAATTGCAGCCTTGCCGCAATATCTTTATCAGAGACGGATGCCATCACCCTACAAGAAAACAGAACCACCGAAGTTTATACAGAACAAAAATGAGCAAAAACACACTGCCCGAAGATCCGACTTCTAAAAGAGGTTTCAAGCTGCCTCGTAAGACAAAGCAGCAAAAAGAGCGTGCCCTGGAGATTCTGAATTTGCTTTATCAGCATTATCCGAATCCGCATTGCGAGCTTGAGCACTCTAATGCTTTTGAGCTGCTTATTGCAACTATTCTTAGCGCGCAGTGTACCGATGTGCGGGTAAATATGGTTACCAAAGATTTATTCGTGAAATATCCTACAGTAGATGATTTTGCGGAAGCCTCTCTCGAAGAGCTGGAAAAAGACGTAAAACCAACCGGATTTTACCGGAATAAAGCCAAATCCATAAAAGAGACCGCCATAACAGTGCGCGATACCTTTGGCGGTGAAGTGCCCAAAACAATGGATGAGCTTCTTATGATGCGGGGAGCCGCCCGAAAAACGGCAAATGTGGTGCTTGGAAACGCATTTGGGATTAATGCGGGCGTGGTGGTAGATACCCACGTGAAGCGATTTTCAAAACGATTCGGCCTAAGCAGGCACGAAGATCCCATTAAAGTAGAGAAAGACCTGATGGCGCTTTTCCCGCGCGAAAACTGGACCGATGTTTCTCATTTGATGATACACCACGGCCGGGCGTGCTGTAAAGCACGGTTTTCGAAACCGTCGCAGCACGAACTTTGCATTAACTATGGCTTGAAATGCGAATGCCAGAAGATGAGGGAAGAGCAGCAAGTCTAAAACAGCGCATTTCGCCATTCTTTTTGTATATCCCAAGCATGGTTTAACCGAATTACTGCTCGCCCCGCCTTTGCTGCATAGCTTCGCGGGAGTACAGTTCCTGCCACTGTTGCATCTGCTGATCGGTAAGAATTTCTGCAAGGCGTTCGTAAAACAGCTGATTATGCTGCTGCATTTCGTCGCGAAAGGCTCTTCTCGACTCCTGCATCAGGTTTCTTCTTTCCATTCTGGTTTCGCTGATAAGCTCAAACAGAGGCTCTTGCTGTCCGGGGTTTAGCGAAAGCTGCTCGGTTATACGCTGTCGCATCAATTCCATTCTTTCCTCTGACCACTGATCCCCGCCTGAGCGGTAAGACGGGCCATTACCACTGCCTGCTTCATCATTCTGAGGGCGGTTTTCGGTAGCCTCAACCTGTTCGGAAGCCGCACGGGTTTGTTCGGCAGCGCTGTACACACCCGCAATCAAATAGCCCGAAAGCAGTCCGATAAAAAACATACTAATAAATGCCAGACTTAATTTTATACTTTTGCTCATCATTTTTGATTAATCGTTTAGCCTGTTGGCTTAAAACAGGCCTTTAGTCCGGGCCGCCGGAAAGCAGACCCGCCTTAAAAATACTGCTACCTGATTATTTCCTGCAGCGCAGCAAGATCGTCTTCTGTATTCCGCTGCTCGTTGGTCATATAAATCCATGAATGAATCTGAACTTCATCTATCTCGGCCGTTCGCTGTGCTCCATCCGGTTGGGAAAAACGAAGACCGAAGGCAACTAACAATACTGCTGCTGCCGATAATAATGCATAGAGAAGCGTAGAACCCGAGTTGGGCGTACTTTCGTTTTGATGCGCGGTGATATTGCCCGCAATCAATTCCTTAACCCTTGCCACAGTCGCAGCAGAATCTGCTTCGCTTTTAAGGGGCCAAAGTTCTTTAAAAGGCAACATCTGCTCTTCGAACAGACTTTCACGCTGGTCTTCTTCGGCGGTGAAGAGTTTCCAGTCGGCAAGCAGATCGGGATATTTTTCCAGCTGCTGCAGCAGGCTGAGATGCTCCGCCTCAGAATACCCGTGCTCCAGATAATGTGCAATTTTACTTTCCAGTTCGCTACGCTTCATAATAGTATCCAGATTTAACAAGTTCCTGCTTTAATAGTTGCTTTGCCCGAAAAAGACGGCTTTTAACCGTTCCTTCGGGCAAGGCAATACGTGCTGCAATTTCGCTATACCGCAAATGCTCTATTTCCCGAAGAAGAATAAGCTCGCGATAGTCGGCAGGAATAGCCGCCATTGCGCGCAAAAGCAAGCGTTTATCCTCCTTTAAAACAAGCGTATCTTCTGGTCCGGGTTCCTTGCTTTCAGGCTCCTGCACAAAATAGGGTGATGGGTTTGAATCCTGATCCGCATCATCCCAGTGCAGACTACTTTTGTTTTTCCGACTGCTGCGCAGCCTGCGCATTTCATCGATACAGGTATTTTTTGCGATTCGATAGAGCCAGGTATATAAACCCGACTGCCCGGAAAAAGAATCAATTTTTTGTACCGCCTTTATAAACGTTTCCTGAGCTAGATCTTCCGAATCCAGCTCTGTACCATATACATAGGCTCGAATCATGCGCTCTATTCTCGGATAGAATACATCGAGTTGAGCCAGCAGTTCTTCCTGCGCGGTAGATTCAGGTTTGTTGTAAGACATTACAATTTATGTACAGGCCGGGCGGAGCAAACGTTCAGGAAAACGGCTGCATCCGCTACGTACCTTATGCATTTTCATTTAGGGCTTTATTCTGATGATCATATAGATTAATTATGATAATCACAAAATAAGGAAAAGCTATTACCCGACATTTCTCAGCCTTATTTAATCGTTTTGCGGGTTACCGCGTCTTCTTTCATCGCCACGCTGCTGCATCTGCACATTTCGGCGGGGCATCATTTCCTGCCAAAGCTCTGTCCACTGGGCAAGTTCCTCTTCGGTAAGCAGCTCCGCGAGCTGCGCTCTGGATTGATCCCGCTGATTTCTCATCTGTTCCACCATTTGTCGATCTGGTCCGCGATCGCCCCGTGCTCTCCGAAGAGCAATTACAGAGTTACGCTCCTCCTCCAAAATAAACAATACTCTATCGGCTCTTTCCTCCGAAAGCCCCATCCGCTCGGTAATTACGCTTATATAGGCCGCATACATTTGCTCTTGCAGCCCTTCCGTGCTGTTAATTCGCTCATCTCTTTTGGCCTGTAGCGTAGCATATTGTTCATCTGTAAGCACAAGCTTAATTTCTTCAAGCATCTGCTGTTGATGCCGTATGCGCATTTCTGCTTGCGCCGACCTGCGTTCTCTTTCTGCGCGCCGCACGGTACGACTAGGCTCTCTACTTGCTGCCTGCTCGCGCATTTTAAGACGATTTTCTGCCCGGATAGTAGCGATTTCTTTTTTCTGATCTTCGCTCAGATTAATTTCATCGGCATAGATAAGCGCAAGCTCGTGCAGCACACCCGGCCTTATTTCTGCATTTGAAAGCTGGGCTCTTTGCTGAGCTTGCACATCATGTACAGAAAATATCACAAAAAAACAGACTGTAAGAATACTTGCAGCCCGAACAGCTGCGCAGCTTTGTCTACCCATATTTATCTTTAATTGTGTTTCCATCTTAATTACCTCTATAATTTTTGAATCTGTAAGGTCTCCGTAATCCTTGTGCATAAAATATGCGAGAACAACAAAATTGAAGGAAATCCGGAGTCTTGTATTTAAGCTTTTGTATCCATAAGACCGGTCTATGGATATAGACGAATAGAAAATAAAAACGTTCGCTCAAGATTTTGGACAGACATCAGACTTGATAGATTTAGAACTGCAAAAAATGGGAGAGTAGAGTTTTGCATGGCAGTTTGTTTCACAACAAATGTGTTAATAATGCTCAAGAGTGTTTAGTGCTCAGTTACCGAAATGAGCTATTATAATTTTCAAATTTTGCGGTTAGAGTTGATGGTACATCAAAAGTGAATTTAAACCCCATACGTGGTAAGGAGCGATTCCAGCATGTGAGATTATCACGTTGATGCATTTAGATAGTTGCCCTCGGCAGATTATCAGCTATCTAAACCACCCCGGCTCGGGCGTTTTTTTCTTTGGCTCTTTTACCCGGGGCTCCAGGCCGGGCT
>JAIULZ010000150.1 GCA_022565805.1 Balneolales bacterium | reverse complement strand
AAATAAGTTGATTTGTAGCCACTACACGGTCTTTTTGCGGAAGTTAAGTTAGAAGGCCATATATACAAAGTAATTAAACTCCCAATATACGTTGATTAAGAGCAGATAGCTCCAGATTGCCGGTCCCGCCCCTGTGCGATTTTGATTTTAGCGCCTGCTGTAAATCGGGGGTTTCAAGCGTATTAAGCTTTGCTTTAATTTGGAAATAGGCCTCCCTAAAACTGAGTCCGCTCATCACAAGTTCATTGGCATGATCTACAGCAAACAGCTCTGCGCTACAGGCCGCGCTCATTTTTTCCGGATTAAACTGGAGCCCATCCACAATTAGCTGCGCAACTTCCAGCAATTTTGTGGTAAGCTCCAAAGCGCGCATCGCATATTTTTTTGTAAGCTGCGCATCCCGGTGATAGCCGCTGTTCAGGTTTCGGCTTACCGACCGTAAACTTGCGCCCAGGCCGGTAAGCTCCGAGGCGCCCGCTCGCAAAAGCTCGGCGCTGTCCGGATTCCTTTTTTGCGGCATAATGGATGAACCGGTACACAAAGCATCATCCAGCCTTATGAAATCATAGTTTCTTCCTGTATAGGTTACGCAGTCACCGGCAAATAAAGACAAGGTTGAGGCCACTGATTCAAGCGCGTTTACAAGCGCAATTTCCATTTTGGCTCTGGAGTTCTGCGCCGCAATCGGGTTTATTAGCAGCCTGCTAAAACCAGCCTGTCTTGCTGCCTCGTCGCGGTCGAGAGGAAGATTTACCCCAAACCCGGCAGCGGTGCCAAGTGGAGAATGATCCAGCAATTCCGAAACGGCTTTGAGCTGTATCAGGTCGAAATAGAGCATCTCCGTAAACGAAGCGGCCCACATTCCCGCCGATGAAAGCATGGCCGGCTGCGTATGCGTATAGCCGGGCATGGGCAGGTTTTCGCCACGCTTTGCAAGCTCCAAAAAACGAACTCCCAGTTCCTGAACCAATGATTTTATGCTGTCTACTGTATGCAGCTCATACAAACGAATGGCCGCCAGAACCTGATCGTTTCGGGACCTTCCGGTGTGAATTTTCTTACCGGTTTCTCCTAGCGTTTCGATTAAAAATGCTTCAATTGCGGTATGACAATCCTCTTGTTCCGGCTTTATTACAAAATTGCCCGACTCCCATAGTACAAGAATCTTTTTGAGACCGTCCTGTAAAGCGTCGCCATCTTTTTTTGAGAGCAGCCCTGCTTTAACAAGCGCTATTGCGTGCGCCTGTGAAGCGCGAACATCCCACGGCAAAAGAGTTTGATCGAGCAAATAGTCATCCCCCACCGTAAAGGCATGTATTTTTTGCTGTATATCAGAAATTTTAGCTGTAGACGACGGCTTCCAAAGAGACATTTTTCCTATTAAAAAAGTTGAGTGAATTGTATTTAATTTCTGCAATTGCGGATGTCCGGAGAATAGGATTTTTCTGTGAAAAGGCTTCACTACACCTTCAGGGAAATTCTATTTCTCCGGACATCAACCGGTTTGGTCATAAACAAAACGAGGCTTGTTAATGGGCCAATGCTTCCGGTTTAGAATTCATTTTCTGTAAGCTTTTGTTTGTCGGGAAAGCTACCGATTCTTTTTACCTGATGCGCAGTTTTTTGCGGCAGATTCCAAAGCTCGATAAAGCCGGCCGATGCATTTTGGTTAAAGTCGGCCGATTTGTTGAAGGTTGCAAGATGCTCATCGAACAGAGAGTTTGGCGAATCAAGCGCGACAACTTCGCAATTTCCTTTGTAAAGCCGAAGCGTAACTTTGCCGCTAACTTTTTCATTCTGCTTGTTTTGAAAAGCGCGAATATTATCCATTGCCGGTTCGAAGTATTTTGCTCCGTAGCAGAGATATGCCCATTTGGTATCCAGAAAAGTCTTCAGTTCGTTTTCTTCCCGGGTAGAAACCAGCTGCTCCAGATTTTTGTGCGCCTGAATAAGTATATGAGCCGCCGGATTCTCGTACACTCCCCTCACTTTTAAACCAACTATTCGATCTTCAATAAGATGTAAATAGCCCACTGCATGCTTGCCTCCAATAGCATTCAGCTCCTGAATAAGCTCTGCAGGCTCCATCGATTTATAGTTTAGTGCCACCGGGGCGCCTTGTTCGAACTCAATCACGAGCAGCTCTTCCTCGTCCGGTGCAGTTTTAGGCGTATTGCACCATTTCAGAATCTTTTCCAGCGGTGGGATGAGCCGCGGATCTTCAATCTCACCACCTTCACCCGTGTTCGCCCACATATTTTCGTCGTAAGAGTAGGGCGCTTTTTGGGTCTGTTCAACCGGGATTCCATGTTTTATGGCGTATTCAATTTCCTCGTCGCGTCCCATAGCCCATTCGCGTACCGGCGCAATAATTTTTGTAGTTGGGCTTAGAGTGGTGATGTAGCCTTCAAAACGGACCTGATCATTTCCTTTTCCAGTACAGCCGTGCGCGATTACCTCACAACCGTATTCAGCGGCAATTTTCACGGCGATTTGGGATATCATCACCCTGCCCAGAGGGCATCCCAATGCGTAGCCTCCCTGATAATCGGCATTGGCTTTTACCGATTCCAGGCAAAGTTCGGCAAATTCATTTCGGGCGTCATAAACGATGCATTCTTTCGCGCCCAGATTTAGCGCTTTCTGCCGTATGGCTTCCATATTATCGGCGCGCTGACCCAAATTTACGGTTAGGGCAATAACATCGCATTCGTAGGTATCCTGAATCCACTTAAGCATCACAGACGTATCGAGTCCGCCGGAGTAGAGCAGTAAGCAGGTGTCGAAAGTTCCTTTATGAGCCTCATGCGAGGCAATTTTCTGATAGGTTGATTGATGATTCATATCGGTATTTTTTTAGGATGTGGTGAAAATGGGAGATGTTTCCATAGTGTGATGCGGCTGATGCGATGGCGCCTTCTTGCTTAAACCGGAATTACATAGTACAGCAAAAACGCCTTTTGCCGTTACCATTCTGTTTTTGGCCTGCTGATAAACCAGGGAATTGGGGCTGTCGATAACGTCGTCGGTAACTTCAATGCCGCGGTGAGCCGGCAGGCAGTGCATAAAGCGAGCGTGGGAAGGAGCCAGAGCAAACAGTTCCTCATTTACCTGATACCCATCAAAATGACGCAGCTTTTGGGCGTATTCGTGCTCTTGTCCCATCGAGATGAAGGCATCGGTATAAACAACATCCGCATTCTGAACCAGCTCGGCCGGGTTGTGTCCGTGACGAAAACTACCGCCGTAGCAAGACGCGAGCAGGCCGAAATAGGTTAGCTGCTCATAACTCCAATAGCACGAATTCGGACCGGCAAACTGCATGGTGTGCCCGAAAATGAGGCCGATTTCTATCAGGGAAAAGGCTACGTTATTTGCATCGCCAACGAACGTAATATGAAGCGGTTTTTCGGCTCCAAAAAACTCATGAATCGTGTAAAGATCTGCCAGAGCTTGCATAGGGTGATGCTTTTCACACAAGCCGCTCACAATTGGTATGTCTGAAAAACCGGCTAGTTTCTGAAGCGTTTCATGACTGTAGACTCGGGCAAAAATGCCCTCGCACCATTGAGCCACGTTTTTGACCGTGTCTTTGAGAGCCTCTCGTTCTTCCGGAATTCCTGGTTCGTTTTCGGTTGCGTGCAGAATTTTGCCGCCCAAAAACTCTTCTGGCGAAATATGAATTACAGAACCACCCAGCTGATTAATCGCGACCTCTGTAGCCAGCTTGGTGCGAAGAGACGGTTTCTCGAAACAAAATAAAATACTTGCGCCATCGAGTGGCTTAACGGTCTTTTGTGTTTGCAAATTAGCGCTCATATCCAGCAAATACTGCAAAAAATCCTTGCTGTGGTCGCTAATCTTTAAAAGGTTACGGATCATGATTTAGTAAAAAATGGTTAAATACAGTAGTTGAGAAGGTTGATTTAGAAATTGCGGGCAAAAAAAAAGCCCCGGCTAAAATGAATTAACCGGGGCGTAAAAGAGATATAAAATATCTACATACTTCGCCCTGTACGACAACGGCGGCGCAATACAACAGAAGCAGCAACGATCGCGAGAGGCGATGCTGATGGAGTTATTTGTACTGGGCTAAAGTATGTTTGCATAAAAAGTAATTTGATTTCTTTAAGAATATTCCACTTAACCTAAAGGCATCAAACCGAAAAGGCAAGTTCTTTTTTAAAATTGTGGTTTTTTCCTGATAAAGCTTATGTCACAATCTTGGTCAAGGGCATCTAAAAAGCGCTTTTATTTTATAAAAAAATTAGGCTGATGCAATTCGTTTATTGTAGTTTATCATGAAAATGATAGGGTTAAAAACGGCTTGTTTAGAGTACTTCAAAAAAACAGCGGATATGGATTGTATTTCAAATATGGCTTCGATGCATTCATCAACCATCCCTCGATAACTTTTTAAACTCTGATTACATCCTGACTCGGGATTTCTCGTCTCCCTATTCCTACCCGGGGCTCCCGGCCGGCTGCGCTGCGGCCGCCCACCCCGGGCTACGAATATGCCGCCCCTTTGGGGCTAGGTTTGGAGGTATTTTATTGGTTTCAAAATTTCAATTCCGCTCCTCAATATACACCGCTCTCCCCCTCTCCGCTTCGATGCATTCGTTGCCAAATAAAGGGAGATCCATTCGGGCATGCTTTACAATATTGCGCTTATCAAAATTTGTCCCAGCATTAGCTTCTACTCAGCGTCTGCACCTCAGGAATCAGATGTTTTTATTGGTAAGGGTTCTCTAACCACTGATCACTAGTGTCTGTCCCTCGGACCTCCGTCAATAGTGCCCTCGGTGAATTTTCCGATTTCAAAAACATCCCGGCTCGGGCGATTTTGTTATTCTTTTTTTAATCCCCGGATTACGGACTGCTTCGCAGAGTCCTCCATCCGGGGTTACACTACCGGTCGTGCCTAATGGCACTGTTAGAATCGGCCTTCTAAACGTATTACCGGCATTTTAGATACGCATTGAATTTGCGTTCCATAAGTTTACCGGTCAACTTTACTACAGATATGCCACAGCATTCCCGCAGGGTTTGATGTACTAATCTGTCTTTAAGCTCGGCCACTGACCTCTGATCGCTGACTTCTGACATCTGATCCCTGATACCTGCCACAAATGGCTACCTTAAAAAAGGCATCATTCACGCCAGGCAATTCAACACTCAACACTCAACACTCAACATTCAACATTCAATACGGTACTCATGCACAAAAAATTCTTCTCTATTTCCACGAATCGAGCTTAAAATCGGGCCAAACATAAAAAAGCCACTGCTCCGTGGGAAGAACAGCGGCTTTTTAGGTAACGGGGTTTTAAACCCGTATAAAAATGTGCGAGAGTTTTAAGCATTTATTTCAGGTCTTGCTTAAACTCTTGTTTTGATGCTCAGCATATCAGGATGAAACATCATCCCAGGTATCGCTTAGTGAATCTCTCCAGCTACTTAATGTATTGCTAACATCATCGTAGGTTGAGCTTGCTGCATCACTTACTGAGCTCCAAGTGTCTTCAGATGCAGATTCTACATCGCTAATTGCACGATCCAAATCACTACGCTGACCCGTAAGTTCTTCATAAGCAGCTTCCCAGTCTTCACCAGCCTCGTCGCCGGCACGTTCAATTCGTGTGCCAAGCTCATCAATTTGCTCATCCACATCATCTCGAAGGTCTTCCAGCTGCGCAAGCATTTCTTGGCGCTCATCCTCAATAGACGACATGGTATCGCTATCATCAGAGCTTTCGCCACATGCGGTAAGCATCAGCAGTGAACCGATTAAAAGAGATGTTAGAATGGTGTATAAATAAGTTGATTTCATGTGTTCTATTTCCTTCTGCTATTAACGTTATACGTATCTGAATTTCTGATATCGTTTTTTATGAAGTCTGCTCATATTAACCGGCAGTAACGATTTACTCACTTCTCCGGTTGGCACAACTTCAAAAAAACATCCCAAGCCAGTTTTATTAAAAAAAGGCAAGGGTCTTACTTTTTGCTAAATGAATTAGCCTCGGCATACAATTAATTATTCTGTCAGTGCCTTAATTTCGGCGGCTACTTCTTCCCTGGTTTTACCCATTTTCTTTTGAAGTTTTCCGTACAACTCATCTTCCTGACCTTCTACATAGGTGAGATCATCGTCGGTAAGATCGCCGTATTTTTTCTTCAATTTACCTTTTAATACGTTCCAGTTACCCTTTAATTCCTGCTTATTCATAAATAAGTACTCCTAAGTTTGTAATACAAAAAACTGTTTGCAACCACTCATATCTCAAAAAACCAATCCTATGTTTATATAATAAGGTTTGATGAAACAGCTACAGCAAAACAGTATTTTTGCGCATTACTATTTAATGATTTAAATCCAGGATTTTTCATTAATAAAAATGATGCATACACCTATCATTACACGACGACATTTTAATTTGAAAGATATACATCGTGTGTAGCAATATGGTTTATACAGTAAGTATAATGTGAAACCCTAAACTAAATCTTTTTAATTCATACCAGTATTACAAAAAAAGAGAGGGGTATGACCAATATTATTTTGAAAAGACTTTAAAGACCCTTCTATTCTGCTCGTATTCAAGGCCGGAGCCTCCTAAGTTTTAGGGTTATAATATATAAGGTGAGCGAAAGAGTGGTTTTACACATCTTCTTCAATAAAAAGCCATGAGCAGTTTACCAAACGCAAGAAACAGACCACAGCCAGATACTTTCTCCGTAATTAGACCTGCATTTACTTCGCTAAGACAGTTAGCCGGCAAAAATACAATTCCTGTTGATGAAGGCGTCTTAGAGTTTTAGGAATGGCTAGTGGGGGGAAGCGCCAATTTATTTGCACTTTTATCACTAATTGCGTCAATTCCCCATAAAAAAAGGCACCATCGAGCCTTTAAATGTAGAAGATACCGTATGAAAAAAATGTATTTATCTATTTGAATATTACTTTTTTTTAAGTTTATTAAATGGCAGGTAAAATTCATTTCAGCAGATAATAAACGCTTACCTAAACGGCAAATACCCGATACGGTCTGCAAGTAATTTCTCATCCGTTGAACATGATTTCCTGTAATATTAGTTACATACTATGTGCAAAAAAGTATTCTCAAGCTAAAACCTATATATTTTTAACGCTCATGAGAGACCCGATAACAGAATTGCAAAAACCGAAAAGCAGAATATTATCTACCTGCAATATAAGACCACTCATAATTTGGGCTGATCTACACCCAGAGCCGGAGCCGGAGCATGAGAAAAAAGGCTTAATGTAAAAGGAGCCGAGAAACATATTCTTTTTTCAAAAATTACCTTAGAACAAACTATCGGGGTGGTTTAAACAGACCATAAATGAAATGGCCAATATGAAGTTCAGGATTTACCTTAGCAGCAATCAGAAAGCGGTTCCATTTAATTATCCATACAAACTAGCCGGAATCTTCCATTCGTGGCTTGGTCCTAACGATTTGCACGATATGATGAGCCTGTACTCCATAGGCTGGCTGAACGGTGGCAAAGCCGACCGTGGCGGACTCTGGTTCCCGAATGGGGCCTATTGGGATATAGGCATACATCAGGATGAGATCGCCGAGCGGCTTGTAAGAGGGATTTTACTTAAGGACTTCCATTTTTACGGTATGAATCTACAAAAAGTAGAGCATCTTCAGCCGCCCGACTTCAGCACCGGGACACATCGTTTTCTGGCTGGAAGCCCGATTGTACTTCGTAAGGTGGAAGACGACTACAGCCGCACGTACCTGCTGCACTCTCATCCCGACGAAATTACAAGCGCGGTATTAAGCCGGGTATGGGCGAAAAAGCTGATTAAATCGGCTGATATAAAAGTGCCTGTTAACACAGAGCCGGGTACAGAAAATCTGGCTGGCGCAAATAAGCTGAGCCTACGATTCGACAGCAGCTTTCCAAACCCCAAAACCCGTTTAACGGCCATAAAAGGTACACAAGTACGAGGCAGCGTATGTCCGCTCATAGCAGAAGCAAGCCCGGAAGCCCTTCAATTTCTATGGACGGTAGGCGCCGGCGAACTAACCGGCACCGGCTTCGGCAGCCTAAACCACACAGCCCCAGTTCGTAACGGTACGTAATGTTACGGTTTGGGCGGAGGGGTTGGATATATAATTAGTTTAACAGCAAAAAATATACTTAAAATAATATGAGCAGAATACACAAAATAACATTCGACTGTGAGGTACTAACCCCCATGTTTTTGGGGGGCGCGGATTCTAATAAGCCGGAGCTTCGCGTCTCAACCATTAGGGGGGGCATGAGGTACTGGTATCGAGCCTTGCTAGGCGGAAGAGGTATTATTAAAAGTGGAGTACTGGCGGAGGAAGAGGAAAAGGTTTTCGGCAGCTCGGAAAAAGGAAGTTCTGTATCCCTGATGCTTACAACGAGAAGTGTAAGCACAGATACAGTTAAGGGAGCACAATATACCTTAGATAACAGAGGAAAGCCTGCAGCAACCGGTATTGCCTACTTATGGTACAGCCTTACTTTAGGAAATACAAATGACAAAGTCGGCATCAAACCTGGCGAAGCGTTCACGGTTACATTAAGAGGAAGAAGTAAAGAGACGCTTTTGGAAGCCGTTGATGCTTTAAAACTCCTTGCCGCATTTGGCGGTCTTGGATCTCGTGCAAGGCGTGCAGCCGGCTCATTTAAGATTGAGGCTATACAAAGCAGCTTTGAATTAACTGCTGAAGCTGCTGATCCAGAATTTTGTCCACATATGCTAAGCGGGCACCTGCCTAAGCAACCCGAATTTAATGTCTACAATCAAAACTACTGCGAGACACACAAGCTGCCGGAGCATTTTAAAAGATGGGAAGAAGCCGTAGAGTTTGTGGGCAAGCAAATGAAAAGTTACAGGTCAAAAAGAGGTGCCGGTGAAAATGGTGATTATGATCAAGTTAAAAACCAGCTACAAAATAATATAACCCCTGCCAAAATTGACCGGGCAAATTTTGGCCTACCACTGGGCTTTCAGTACAGAAGCTTAAAGGGTAAAGTAGCCAGAAACAGAACGAATATTGATTTAACGGGCAGAAACGGCGAAAACCGTAAGGCTTCCCCCATTTTATTTTCTGTGGGAAAATCTAATGAGGGCTACTTCATCAACGTTATTTACTTCAAGTCGAAGTTTCTGCCTGACGGAGGGCAAATAAAAATCGGAAGAAGCACAACCCGTCTGGGTGACTCCAGCATCATTACAAATTTTATCGCTGAGTTGAAAAAATAAGGATTTATGAAACAGACATTCTTCAAACAAAAAATTAAAGCCTT
>JAIULZ010000149.1 GCA_022565805.1 Balneolales bacterium | reverse complement strand
AGCCCGAGCCGGGATGTCCTTGAAATCAGAGAATCTGCCGAGGGCAAAATTGACCGAGGACCGAATGCGGAAGACCGAGGGTTGGTTCAAAAACAGATTAGCAAATTAAAACTCAGTCGTAGTGCGTCGATGTATCCGAAACGCGGGTTAGGAGGGTTAAGCAATTCCCGAAAATTCACCGAGGGCAGAAATGACCGAGGACCGAAGACGGAAGACCGAGGGTTGGGTCAAAAACAGATTATCAAATCACAACTCAGTCGCATCGCGGCCGGCTGGAGTCCCCCCGGTGAAAAGAGCAGCCCAAAGAGCCAGAGTCGGGATATCCTTGGAATAAGGGACTTGACCGAGGTCAACGATATAAACACATCGAAGTGATATTCCCTTAAGCTCAAATCGGATACAAACCGATAAATAAAACAGGCTACAAAATTTTAATGTAGCGCCATCCCAGGAATATTACTCAATTCCTGAATTCAATCTCACGTTATATCGCACTTGCAGTGCTTTTTACCTAAATCACGTAACAATTCTTTTAACCCGCTATCACTTGAGTTAGGTAATGTTGTATCAGTTTCCCAATAATCAAAACAATCCCTATTCACCTGATTCAAAAAGAAGAGTATCTCTTTAATTTTGTCTAAAGAAACGTACTCTTTATAGATGTACGGTCTGCTTTAGCCTGCCAATAAACATACAAAATATCATCATGGTGCAAATTGGGTAGTTACCAGAAATAGGTGTCTTTTGCCAGTCCTGAAACGATCTTTAATTTCTGAAACCGGAGTGCGAAAGGATATCAAAAAATAAAAGCCCTGCTGTCAGACAGGGCTTTTATAGTTGAGGTTACTGCCGTATCATCTTTTGGGGACGAAGAACGGCAATACTCGTTGAGAAATTATGTAGAATACTATTATATCTATTTCTGAAGAAGATCGCTGCTTAAGGAATTAGAACGACCAATCGACACCAGCTGTCACGAATCTGGGCAAACCTACGCGAATACCCTGAGGTCTTCTGGAGACAATGTATCGCTCATCAAATAGGTTTTTAACGCTTACATTAAAGGTCGCGTTAGAGAATTGTGGCAGCGTATAGGTAAGTCTGCCATCCAGAACAAAGTAAGAGTCGATTAAGCCATTTCTGCCGTTAAGGCTACCTTCCCGCTGATTTAAAACATCACCAAACTGCTCACCAGTATATGTTCCGGTAAGTGAAAGGCCAAGGCCAAAAGGTGCCAC
Organism: Balneolales bacterium; assembly: GCA_022565805.1. Classification (GTDB taxonomy): domain Bacteria; phylum Bacteroidota; class Rhodothermia; order Balneolales; family Cyclonatronaceae; genus Cyclonatronum. The sequence goes on along the minus strand of JAIULZ010000149.1, from coordinate 8,161 downwards.
GACATAAGCATTTGTGGAAAGCAGAAATTCAGGGGCGTAGGGAACTCTGTTTCCTTTAACATTTATCACATTTCCACCACTTTGCACAAAACGGTCTTCGCTAAACTCTGCCTGCACAAAAGTCGCGCTTGTGGAAATGCCCAGCCCCCAGCTGCTTCGAGTAAGCTGCTGTATATCCACATCTATAGTTGTTTCCAAACCCAAATGCTCGGTTGCCCCGCCGTTGGTTAGGCTGGCTCCGGGTGTGCCTGCCCCTCCCGCTGCCTCGGCAACAGGAATAATCTGATTAGAAAAATCCATATAGAAGGCGGTCAGTTCAACAAATAAGCCAGGTATAATCGTGGCGCGCGAACCTATTTCGAAATTCCAGCTCAGTTCGGCATCCAGTTCTTCGCTCACTCCATCGGCAGTAATGGCATCCTTTACACGTGGGGGGCCGAAACCACGGTGTGCACCACCATAAAAAGCAACTCCATCTGTTAGTAAATAGTTGAAACCAATACCGGGAATCAGTTTTACCACTTCATCAGAGTTAACCACATTTAATTGCTCGTTACCCAATCGGCGTATATCGCGCTCATAGTCGAAATATTCCAGACGAACGCCAGGTGTTACAGAAAGAGCATCCGTTAGGTTAAAACGGTTTTGGACGTAACCGCTAAGAGCGTAGCCGGTACGAATTTCATCATCCCGAAGAACGCCGGACTGCGGGCTTAGCACATTACCGTTAATTCGCTGCTCAAATGCACGCTCATACAGAAAACGAAAGCCGGTATCCAGTTCATTTGTGACAGAGCCAAGAGTATAATTAACCGAGAGGCGTGGTTCGAAACCGAAGACTTCGAACTGACGATTTCGGTTTCCGGTAAGGTCGCGGAAGAAAATAGCTCCCCCGGGCTGCCCGGCATTTCCCACAGTGCGAATGTAATCGCGGCCATCAACCGGAATATTGTCAAAATCCTGCCTCGACCAGTTTCGGGTCGTAGTATAACCGTAGGCGGTAGTTCTCAGGGTTACGTTTTCATTAATAAAAAAATCATGACTTACGCTGGCAGAGTAACGACGAACATTAAGAATGTCGTCAGGCGAAAGATGGGTGAAATCAAATAAGCCCGAATCATACATATTCTGCGTAAGCCCAACATATGTGGAATTAGAGGTTTCATCATAAAATCCAAGCTTTACACCTACTACAGAGCGATCGCTAAGGACAAACTTTAGCTTACTGCTAAGGTCATTCACGCCAAAATCGAGTAACCCAACTTCATTGCCCTGCCGTCTCAGGTATGTAAGCTGTACGCCGGTATTACCAACAGTAGTGCCATACCCAAAACGACCGGTAAAAAAGCCTCCCTCACCGCCATGAACATTTATGGTTGAGACTGGCTCTGACGTCGGATCTGCAGTCACATAATTTACGACTCCACCAAAGGTCTGCGGGCCAAACAGAATAGAGCCGCTGCCTTTAATAACCTCAACGCCGGCCATGCGATCCATAGAAGGCGTATAGTACATTTCGGGTTCGCCGTAGGGAGCAAGCGCAACAGGAATTCCATCCTCAAGCATTAGCACAGAGCGGCTTTTGCTGGGGTCGAGTCCGCGAATACCTATATTTGCGCGCAAACCGAGCCCTTCTTCTTCAACCGCGTGAACGCCTGCAATTCTGCGGAAAACTTCATGACTGCTAACCGGGGCAATGTTTGCAATTTGCGCTTCCGTAATTACAGCAGCAGAACCCGGTACGCGCTCGAGCCGCTGTGGTTGCCGGCCAATAACGGTAATTTGAGGCATGTCAAAAGATCGGCTAAGCGTAAATTGAATTTCCTTGCGATCACCGGCGCTCAAAACTACGGCAAGCTGTTCTTTTTGGTATCCGACATAGCTTGCAATAAAAACGTATTCTCCAGGCTGCAGCCCTTCGAGGATAAACGCCCCCCTCGCATTGGTTGCGGTACCGGTTGTGGTGCCATCTATAATAATATTTACTCCCGGCAATAATTCGCCACGGGAGTTTGTAACAGAACCTTCTACCGAGGCTGTGTTTTGGGCGTAACTTTGGGGAATAAATGCAATACAAAGAAAACAGAAAACAAGCACAGGAGTATTAAATAGTAGCCTTATCATCATTAAAATTTTGTTGTTAAGAATAATTTCCGGGACGAATTGCGTTGTTTCGAGCTAAACAGTAAAGAGCAAAAATCGTTATTCAACACGCAGAAATATGGAATTTAACTTTAACCGGGATACTGACTAGCCATCATTAAAGCTGATAGCTACAGGTCTGCATCATAATTAAAATTAAAGTTCAGGTAATTTGTGCTTCTAATTCCAGAAACGGTGATTATGGCAAGTTTACTTTTGAAAATAATGCCCTGATATTTAGCTAAAACAAGGTTCTATTAGAAGACCCTGTATAAATAGGTGTAGCAAGGTCTCTTTAAATAGAACGATTATAAATTAACCCGAAAAAAGTGATGGCGCAATATTATTTTTAAAAAGTCTAAATAAAAATCATTTCGCTGTGATTCAGGCATTTATACCCTATCTAATCTTATCATAGACTGAGTGAACTGATGCGCCTCATTTAAAAAGTGCCTTAAATAAATCTATTTTATTGACCCGGAAGGTAGAATCAACTAAACCAACGTTCAGCTTAGAAAACGTACCGTAATAGTATTATGTTGATCTATGCAGGCAATTGAAAAATAGATGGTTTTGAATAGTGTATTTAAGCATTCATTGATGAACTCTTTGCACATACAGGCTGTATGCATACAAAGCCATGTATTAGGTGTTATAGCAATTTCATATTGTATTTACGAAATGGTAGCGTTAAAGACCGAAAAAGATTCTCTGGTATTGATAAATCGATGCGCAAAAAAAATCAAATCATGATTAGTTTCTGCAGGAAGTATTGCGCTGCCTACGCAGATTAAAGGTGAATTTTACTGCGTGTTAATAGCTACTTTCACGTAAAACGTTGAATAGAACTTAAATGATGTATCTAAAAGAAGGACACAGTGATACTTTCAATCAACTATTATTTGTGAATTATGCAGGTTGAAAAATGATGACAAATACAGACTACCTTGTTATTGGTGGAGGTATTAGCGGGTTGACTGCGGCCTTTTTGCTGAAGGAAGCCGGAATGGAGATATCTGTACTCGAAGCTGACGCAATACCGGGAGGCTCAATAAAAACGGTGCATGAGAATGGCTGGACATTTGAAACGGGTCCTAACACAATCGTGCTTTCGAATGTCTATTTAAAACAGCTTATAGACATGCTGGATTTGAATAGCCAAATTATTACAGCAGATAGAATGGCCGCTAAAAGATATGTTGTAAGAAACAAAAAGCCTGTTCCGCTTCCATCGGGTCCGGCATCCTTTCTGGTGTCGTCCCTTTTTAGCACAAAAGCGAAGCTGAGGTTACTACGCGAGCCTTTTATTAGAACCGGAACTAATCCAGATGAGTCTTTAGCGGATTTTGTGAAAAGACGTTTAGGTCAGGAGTTCTTAGATTATGCGATAAATCCATTTGTTGCGGGGGTATATGCCGGAAATCCCGATAACCTTTCCGCAAGACTTGCTTTTCCAATGGTACATACACTTGAACAAAAATACGGATCTTTAATAAAGGGTCAGTTTAAGATTAAGCCGGGCGACAGAAAGCAGGGAGATTTGCCAAGGGCTTCGGCGCCCATGATCTCTTTGAAGGGTGGAAACAAAACGATAGCAGATGCAATGGTAAAAAAAATTGGTTCGTCTTTTTATGGGAGCAGTAGCGTAGCAAGAATTGTGCGAAATACTGGTAACCTTAATGATGGAAGCCGGTACACCGTTCATACGAGTACAGGCAAAGTGTTCTCTGCTAACAAGCTAATTTGTACGGCTCCGCTAAATCTGAACAGCGGCATTATGTGGGAAGGTTTTGGTGATTCAGTTCCATTATTAAACGAAAATATGCTGCCGGAATACCCGCCCCTCGCTGTTGTTCATTTGGGGATAGAAAAAGAGAATATTGAGCATTCCCTCGATGGTTTTGGATTGCTTGTACCCGAATGCGAAGAAATGAACATTCTGGGATGCCTTTTTAGCAGTACGATTTTTGAAAATCGCACACCAAATGATTCAAAATTTGCGATGTTAACCTGCTTTGCAGGCGGTAGCCGCAATCCAGGTCTGCTGGTAAAAAGCGATGAAGAGCTTGTTGATATCGTAATGCATGATTTGAAAATACTTCTAGGCTTGACAGGGAAACCGGCTGTACAGCGTGTAACCCGCTGGAATAAAGCAATTCCCCAATATGATACCCAATACGACCGGGTTTATAAGGCCATAGAAAATGCAGAGAAGGAATTCTCTGGCCTGTATTTTTTAGGTAATTTTATGAATGGGATTGCGGTTCCGGACTGTATACGAAATGCTTTTTTACTTACAGAAAAGATTACAGGCAAAACTTACGAAACTACGCCGAAGTGATCTTCTGCATGGCTTTTGAAGGATTGGATGTAAGCGTTATCTCTGTAATCTCTGGACGTACGAGTCGTATTGGAGCGCCCACTAATCCGACGCCCACGTTTACGTACAAATGTTTATGGTCTTTCATGTAATGACCGCGGGAATACGGGTGAAACCAATCTATCGGGTAAAATTCTGCTCCAGCAAATTCGAACCCAATCTGTCCGCCGTGAGTGTGACCGGCAAGGGTGAGATGTATATTGTTGGGGCGCGCCTCATCAAAAAGGTGCGGCCTGTGGCTAAGCAGAAGCCGGAAGGCATCGGGATTTGCTTTGCCGAGTGCCAAGTTCAGATCAGAGAAATCCCGGCCTGTTTCTCCCGCATCATCTATCCCCAATATGGAAAAAGCTTCCCCATTTATGGACAGGTTGAAGGCATCGTTCTGTAGCATGCGTAGGTTTCCGCCCTTTAAAGCATCCATCAGGCCGTTGATAGAAGCATAATGATCGTGATTTCCGGGACAGCCGAATACCCCGTAATCAGACTTAAGCATAGATACCGAATCGCGGATATTCGGGATTTCGCTCACATGGGTATCTACGAGGTCGCCGGTGATGGCAATCAGGTTTGGATGCGTACTGTTTACGATTTTAAAAATATCCTGAATCTGACCTTTGGTCATGAAAATTCCGGAATGAATATCGCTTATATGAGTAATTTTAAGACCTTCAAGCCCAGAGGGTAAATCGGGAAAGTAGAACGTATTTTTTGAAATGATATAGTCCCGGTGGGTTTTAACTGAAAGCCCGGTGGTTAAAAGGAGTGGCGCAGTAAATGCCGCGGTGCCGGCCATCTTAATAAATTTTCTGCGACTGAGACTATCCGGGTTGATATTTGCCGTGGTTGCATCGGCTGTGTTTGTCGGTTCTGAAGTAATCAGTTGAGAGCGGGTAGTATCATCAGTCGCTGTTGGTGCAGATGATGACACGCTATTTGCAGCTTTAGAAGTTGGGCCGAAATAACCTGAAATGAATCTATAGAGGTAGAAGAGTACGCTTCCTCCAAAAAGAATTGAAATAAAGGCGAAATACAAGCCGCCGGGATAAATTACCGTTTGCTGAATGAAATACGAATTATGCAAATCGGTATAGCTGATGATAAAGCGCGGGTAAAAAAGTAAATTTCCAATCACTAAAACTGCATAGGCAATTTTACGACATCGAGAACGCATGGTTTCAGAAGGAAAGCTGTAGTTATACCACTTTGTGTAGGCCTTGTAGACGACGTATTGCATAGAGCCGAATACGGTAATCATCATAAGGTAAAAAATGGAGAACAGCAGTAGATTAGACATAGTGTAGCAGAGAGCAGATGAATAAGTGTATTGTAAATGAATAAATTGGGCCAAGCTGTAAACGCACCTCAGCATCCGATGGTGTATCGTAAAAAACAGCAATCCCGAAATGAAACGTTCAGATAATCAGGTATGATCTACGTTTGTATTATGCACAGAGCGTTAAGCTAGTTTATTTACAGGAAAGAAGCTGAGGTTTAGCCATTTTCTCCAGTTTGGCGGTTTTGGGCTACCTTTTGTTTATACAAAAGGTGGAAAAGCTTCTTTTCAGTAAGAAGTTTGCTATAGTTTAGGATTAATAAAGTCTTGAAAACTTTATCAGCCATTATCATAAAAAAAGCCCGGCACAGACTCTGCACCGGGCTTGATTACGGCAACTAAAAACTACTAACGGAGCGCATTGGTGATCTGATCCACGTAATCGAGTTTTTCCCATGGAAACTCTGCCCGGCCAAAATGACCGTAAGCTGCAGTTGGTTTGAAAATCGGCCGATTTAGTCCAAACCTTTTGATTATTGCTGCAGGAGTGCAGTCAAAAACCTTGCGTACAGCCTCGGCCAGCTTCACATCAGTTGATTTGCCGGTACCATATGTATTCACAAAAACTGAAACAGGTTCGGCAACGCCAATTGCGTAAGCCAGCTGTATAAGGCAGTTATCGGCAAGGCCGGCTGCCACAATGTTCTTTGCAATATGCCGCGCTGCATAGGCAGCAGAGCGATCTACTTTGGTAGAGTCTTTGCCCGAGAAAGCACCACCACCATGGGCGCCGTGGCCGCCATATGTATCTACAATAATTTTGCGACCGGTAAGTCCTGTATCGCCGTGTGGCCCGCCAATTACAAATTTACCGGTAGGGTTAATATGCATGATGGTATCATCATCCAGTAAGTTTTGCGGGATTACGGACTTGAACAAATGTTCTTTAATCGCCTTGCGAATTTCCTCCTGACTCACGCCTTCATCATGCTGTGTGGAAAGTACGATAGTATCAACGCGCACAGGATTGCCGTCGTCGTCGTTTTCGATGGTGATTTGGCTTTTAGAATCTGGTGCCAGCCAGGGCATGAGGTCTGTTTCCTTCCGGATTTTAGCAAGTTCCCGAACAAGGTCGTGCGCAAGCTGAATACTTAAAGGCATGTAGGTATCTGTCTCTTTGCAAGCATAGCCAAACATCATACCTTGATCACCGGCGCCCATAGATTTTTCCGAATCTATATTTTCATCTACGCCAATCGCAATATCTTCGCTCTGCTGATGAATCGTAGAAATAACGCCACATGACTCTGAGTCGAACCGGTAAGAACTTTTTGTGTAGCCAATATTACGAATTGTCTCCCGGGTAATCTCCTGAACGTCTACATATGCATTTGTACGAACTTCGCCGGAAATTACGGCAAGCCCCGTGGTAACAAGCGTTTCAACAGCAACACGGGAATCCGGATCCTGAGACAAAATAGCATCTAAAATAGAATCAGAAATTTGATCTGCAACTTTATCAGGATGTCCTTCTGAAACTGATTCAGAAGTAAATAATTTTTTCATTAAGCAGTTGTTTTAATAGTGAAATGGAAAAAACATGCCCGGAATAAAGTAACCGGAAATCAATGTGGTAAAAGTGGATACGGCAACAGTCATTAAGCCGGAATCATTCAATTAATTCTCTGGCAGCGATTTTTCAAGTCGATTCGCTATGGCCTCATGCCGATAAAGAAGTATAAATCTATATATTTACTGTTTTGGTAAATATGCTCAATACCGAAAAGCAAAAATCATTCATTAAGCTGTCTTAACGAATTACGAACAAAGGATAATATTCATTAAATGAATAATGCTCTACATAAAACCCCGCGCAATTCCACTGGTAACTCAAGAAACGGTCTGCACGTTTAGATTTAAAATAGGTAGCTAAAATAAGGAATGATGAGGAGTATTTTAAAAAGAATTACTTTACACAGAACCGTTTTTATGTTACATTAAGTAAAATTAACGATTTCGTGTATCTGGCTGATAATATAGGATATTTATGGGAGAGAGTATGTATGATGTAGTTGTAATTGTGGGTGTAATTACAGTGTTGGTGATAGTTTCGGGCCTAATAGTTATAAAAATATTAAGCAAGAACCGTGCTTTAAAAAGCGACAGGCCGGGTAGCTGTAAAAATAAAGATTGCTCGGTCTACCGGGTTCGCAGACCATCTTTAGTCAGGAATCTGGATTTTTTTGTGCGTACGAAAAAAATGGAATGCCACACATGCGGCAAAAGCTATTATCGCTTCAGAAATTGATTAGAGAAGGCTTTGAAAAAGCTTCTATTTTGTTCGTATTCGACGCCGGATCAAAAAT
>JAIULZ010000148.1 GCA_022565805.1 Balneolales bacterium | reverse complement strand
GTTAAATAAGATGATTTGTAGCCACTACACGGTCTTTTTGCGGAAGTTAAGATAGTATTAATCTACTGGTCTGTTCACTTGCTTCGTAGATATTATGAAGAACAGCAAATCTATACTTTAGTGCACTGTAGTTATGAACGGTCTTTGATCTGAGCGATTAACTTGGTGACCGTAATACATTGTACTCCAATCTAAAGCTATCTAAATTCCGATAATATCCTGACAATTAGCTTCGATATATTTCATGCAACGTTCTGTAGTACTTTGTCAAATACTTTTATATCAGATGAGGCGATTACTTAGTTTGTCGGGCTTTTTTGTAAACGTACGGAGTTGTATTTTTCTCTTAATTTTGAAAAAAAGTTAAGAAATAGTCTGGATCACTAAAAGCTGTTTATTAGCCAAGAAGCACAATAGAGGAGCTGGAAGTCTTATTATTACACAACTGAAGCCACGAAAAAGAGCTATTCGGGCTCGGAGAGAGTATACATTTACATCAAAAAAACTGAGAGATGTTTAATATGATTATGTGGTGTTGGCAGGCTATTCATCATATTAATAAGCTGAGTACGATTTATAATCCGGATGTGATTTATCTGTAACTCGTGACATATGGGTCATGCCTGTCGGCATTTTTATTATAGGCGGAGCTTTTTGCACCCGGATTAAAATCCGGGTTTGCAAATTCTGGGGTCGTACCTCTACGGCACTACTCGATTCAGGTTTATGAACACTTGAAAAGTATGGTACTTGAAAGGTTATCAGGAAGGTGAAGTCTTCACTGTAGTAACGTCAAATTACTATTTACGATCAATGTACTTTTATTTGAAGACATCGAGATAATCTGCTGGCTAAAGACACTGCCGACCGATACGACCGATAGTTTCCATACTTCGCCTCGACCAAACCGCTTTTTTGCCAATAATCTTAAATCGAACTAAGGTTAATACACTTTTGCCAACCATTAAATAAATTTTGAGGCAACTCCGATTGATCTCTAATTCGAAATTTATGTCTTGTAGCGTACAATCTTGTATTACAAAATCAATTTCGTACCCTCGTGGTTGTAATATGACTTTTCGGAGCTGGCTCAATTTTATGAGTGGAATTAAGGGATTATTACACAACAGAGATAATATATCTCGAAGAAGTTTGTGTTCCGTAAATGAGTATAGTTCAAAACATGGTGAAAGAAATACTCGGCTTATAAGCTATGATACAGATAGAGCTAAACTGAACGTGAGTCATTCTATTCTATTGATGTAAAGAAATCTGTTGTCTTCTACATCATACTATGTAGTATAAATAATAAGATAGATAAAACCGGCTGCGGTTTAAGACATTGCAATAGCATTAGTATGAACCAATATAAACGGTCGGCATTCATTTAAGCTGATTAATTAAAGCCTCATTTATGGAATAAAAAACATGATTATTAAAAAAAAATGGAACTGTACGTGTAAAATTTGGATTAAAGCACTAACTTCTGGTCAGTTTGTGACCGCTGGTCATTTATTTAATAATTTAATATGGCAATCTCAGAGAAAAAAATTAAAGAAAGAAAATTGAAGCGAAATCTTATTCTGGATGCTGCCGAAAAGATTGTATTAAGAGACGGTTTAGACAGCTTTAGAATGGATGATATTGCTACAATGGCTGAGGTTAGTAAAGGTACGCTATATCTGTATTTTAAGAATAAAGTAGAAATAGTTATGGCACTGCTTAGCAGGTGCTGCTTGAGTCTTAATGAACATTTGGCAAAAACCATAGCCAAGCCGGGATTGGGGATGGATCTCATTCGTGATATGTGTAATCTGTTTTTTCAGTTCACAAGCGAAAACCCGCACTTTCTTAAATATGTTATTTATATGGAAGGGAATGGGTTAAATTCAATTATGGCGCTTAAAGGCACAGAGACCATTCACGAAATGGAAGAATGCGATATAAAAACATTTGGCTTTATAAGAAGGGCATTGCAAATAGGCATGTATGATGGCTCAATAGATCCCGAGCTTGATCCCGACCTTGTTGCTGTTCATCTTATGTTTGCCTTAAGGGGGCATCTGCAGTTTTACATCATGAGGGATCAGGGCTTGTTTATGATGCCTGATAATAAACTGCGTTCTATCTCCCTGGAGTCTTTGTTTAGCGATTTTTTCAGATTGTTCTCAAGATCGATTGAACCCCGGAAAAAATAAATGACTAATAGTCATATTTATTTGAAACATCTCATAAATCGACTCGTAGCAGAGAGTTCTGCAACGTAAAAATTAAATGCACACTCAATAAATTTGTATTCATGGCGAAGGCCGTTTTTTTAGCTTTATTAATCACTGCTTTGGCAAGCGGTGAAAGAATTCTTGCTCAGGTAGAAGCACAACAAGTTTCGGTAGAAGAAGCAGTTGTACAGGTTTCGCTTGATGAAGCTATTCAGATTGCAATGGTAAATAATTATATGCTCCGGCGTGGTGCACTCGATATTGATAATGCAAATGCTCAGGTAAGAGAAGCGTGGAGTTCTGTATATCCGCAGCTCAGCGGGTCGGCTCAATACACCAGGAATATTAAGGTGCCGAACCCATTTGCAGGATCAGATGCCGGTGGTTTTTTCGAGGCGTTTGGCGCCATTGAATGGCTGGCTTTTAACGAAGAACGCCGTACAGATGGTAATCCCGAAACTATGCCGATCCCGTTCGATGAGTTTTTAGAGCGTCAGGTTCAGGGCTATAGGGATGCCGGCTTAACTCCGCCCGGTTTCGACAGCGATAACCCGTTTGCCATAGAAAATGAGTTTCAGTTTGGGCTGAACCTAACGCAGCCACTGTATAATGGTTCGGCATTTGCTGCAATTCGTGGCGCGCGACAGCTTAAAGAAGTTAACATTAATCAGTTCGAGAGAGACAGGCAATTAATAGCTTCTGATATTACAGAAGCTTATTTAGGCGCATTGCTTGCCGAAGAGCAGTTAAGAGTAATTCAATCGAGCGTAAACCGGCTACGACGTACGGTCGAAGATAGCCGTCGATCAGTAGAGGCTGGGGTTCTCACCCGCGCAGATCGCTTAAGTGCCGAGGTGGAGCTGGTAAATCTGGAAACGGATAAGATTTCAATTGAAAACCAGGCGTATCTGGCAAAAAAAAATCTGCTACTACTGCTGGGTTTGCCTGTTAAAGGTGAAATAGTGCTAACAGATGTACTGGACGCCGATCCTATGTCTCTGCTTGATGAAATTCCGGATACAATCGAGTCTTATGAAAAAGCCATGCGAATGCGCCCCGACGTGCTGCAGATTGATAATGTTGTTGAGCTACTTGAAGTGCAAAGAGGAATAACCCGGGCGCAATATTTTCCGGTAGTAAATGCATTTGCGAATCTGGCCTACATCGGTCAGGTACCGGATAACAGGCAGGTCGTATCCCGCATACCGGGTACAGAGTTCGGCTTTCAGGGGAGTAGAAATAATTTTTTTAGCGACAACTACTGGAGCCCGGCTTTTAACGTGGGGGTTTCGCTAAGCTGGAGCATCTTTGACGGATTTCGCACAAGTTCGCAAATTCAGCAAAATACAATTGAAATTAAGCAGGCCGAAATTGATAAGCAGCTGCTTCATAATGCAATATACCTGGAGGTAGAACAAGCTGTGAGAGGCTTGGAAACAGCCTTAAGGAGAATTCAAAGCCAAAGCAGAAATATCGAACAGGCCCGCCTGAACTACGAAATTGCGTCAACAAGATTACGTGAAGGCGTTGGAAATACTCTTGAAGAAAGACAGGCCTCTTCACTATTGGATCAAAGCCGCCTCAACTATCTTTCTGCCATGTTCGACTACAGGGTAGCAGTAGCACGATATAAAACCACAACGGGTTCCTGGCAACTCGCATCACCAGAAAATTAATAAGCACCATAGTCACACGACTATTAAAAAGTGCCATTAAATACTCATAACGTTTTTTGTACTAACTCAGAATGATACGTTCAACATTTAAACTCTCCGTGTTAATTGGTTCACTTGTATTGTTCACCGCTTGTGAAAACGGTGAAGAAGAAAATGGAAATAATAACAGAGTGAGACAAATACCAGTCGAAACCATCATAATTGAAGCTGATCGTTTCGATGATTTTATACGCCTTTCAGGTTCTGCAGAAGCTATAGACGACGCCGTGCTATCCTCTGAAGTAAGCGGTCAGGTGCTGGAAATAGCAAATCGGGGAGAGCGCGTAAACCGGGGTGCCGTAATTGCCAGAATAGACGATCGCATAATTCGAACCAATCTGAGTTCGGCCGAAGCGGCTTATAATTTTGCAAACGATACCTTCCAAAGACTTGAGCCCTTATATGCCGATTCGATAATCTCTACTCAGGATTTTCGGGCAGCGCGTACAGAAAGAGATGCCGCAAAAGCGCAGTTAGAGCAAATGCAAAAAATGCTTGAGGATACAGAAATACGTGCCCCTTTTAACGGCAGAGTTGAAGAAAGAATGGTTCGCAGGGGTGAGCTGATAAACCCCGGAATGCCGGTTGTTCGTCTGGTTAATGCCGATCGTATACGCCTGAGAGCAGGAGTGCCGGAGCGATATAGTACTGAAATAAAGGAGGGTAGTGAAGTTATCGTCTCTTTAAGAACATATGGCGGTGGTGAGTATGAAAGCCGTATTAGTTTTGCAGGAAATGTGATCGACTCCGAGCGCCGTACTTTTCCGATAGAAATAGAAATGAGCAACAGAGATAGCATGATTAAGCCCGAAATGGTTGTAAATATTAGGGCAAAGCGTCGCTCTATTGAGAATGCAGTAATCATACCAAGAACGGCCGTTGTTAGAGATGAAAGCTCGGTAAGTGTTTTCGTAGCTGAAGAAGCAGACGGCAATAAAGTTGCGCGCCTTGTTGAGGTTGAACTTGGTACCGCTACTGGTCCGCTTATCGAAGTAATAGCCGGGTTAGAGCCAGGAGACGAGGTAATAGTTGCTGGCATTAGTGCTCTAAGTATTGGAGACAGACTCAATATTGTCAAATCAGAAACAAGCAACGAGCGGGCTCTTAGACTTCAGAGTAGTAATATGCCGGTATCAAGACCCACAGCCGACTAATACCAGATAGCAAGTAGTGCACATACCCATATTATCTAAGATCTTTTACACGTGCAGCTTAAAAGCATTTTAAATAACAGGCTGATTTAATTCGGCCGAATGCTTGCAAAATAAGACTGGAAATAAACGCTTAACTCCAACAGCAGAAATTTTGAAAGCAGTATTAACTGCCTCTATTATATGATTCTAAACGAAATTACGCTTAAAAACAGAACCGTTATTGTAGTTCTGGCTATTATCCTCATAATAGCAGGTGCGTATAGTTACAGCACCATACCTAAGGAATCTAATCCTACCATCGAGATTCCCATTTTTATCGTTAATACCATTTACCCGGGTATAAGCCCGGCGGATATGGAGTCTCTGGTAACGCAACCTATTGAGCGCGAGCTTCAGGGCATTAATGGTGTTAAAGATATTCGTTCGACCACTCTCGAAAGCGTGAGCAGCGTGGTTGTGGAATTCGATCTTGGAATTTCGCTTACCGAAGCTAGCCAAAGGGTACGCGAACGCGTAGACCTGGCTCGTGCCGATCTTCCGCCGGATGTGGAAGAGCCCGTAATTATTGAAATTGATCTGGATGACTTTCCAATCATGACCGTTAACCTTGCTGCAGATTATCCGCTGTCTAGATTAACTGAAGTAGCAGATCGTTTGTCGGATCGTCTGGAAGCTGTATCTGGAGTACGGGAAGTAGATGTGGTTGGCAAGATTGAGCGGGAAGTTCAGGTTAATGTTAATTTGGATGCGCTTAATGGCTATGGGATACCGCTTGGTGCACTAGTAGGAGCAATTCAAAATCAAAACCTCACCATACCTGGCGGTACAATTGACGTTGATCGTAGCAGCTATCTAATACGAATTAGCGGGGAGTTTAAAGACCCCGATGAAATTAACGATCTGGTCATTTTGGGTGGCGGTGGCGGTGGCGACGGACCTGCACCGGAAGGCCTCGTTTATATGAGAGATGTCGCTGAAGTCGTTTTTGGGTTTAAAGATAGAGAAAGCTTCGCCCGCCTCAGGTCTTATAAGGTAAATGAAAACGGTGTTCTTGTAGATGTTCCCTCAGAAAACATAGAAGACCTGGAAGTAATAAGCCTCAATATTAAGAAAAGAGGCGCAGCAAATATCCTTGAAACGGTGGAGGAGGTAATGCTTGCGCTCGAAAACTACAGTCTGCCGGCTGGCACACAGGTGGTAATTTCGGGTGACCAAAGTGAGGATGTGCGTACGCTTATTAAAGATCTGGAAAATAGTATTATAAGTGGGATGCTGTTTGTAGTACTGGTCTTGGTTTTCTTTTTGGGTATTAGAAATGCCTTGCTGGTAGGAACCGCCGTTCCGCTTTCTATTTTGGTTGGTTTTGCTGTACTATTGGCTCTGGGCTATACAGCCAATTTTGTTATTCTTTTTAGCCTGATTATTGCCCTTGGCTTGCTGGTAGATAACTCCATTGTGGTAGTAGAAAATATTTACCGATTCAGAGAAATGGGGTATGAACGATTCGAAGCGGCTAAACTTGGTGCAGATGAAGTAAGCTATGCGCTAATTGCCGCAACCTCAACACTACTGGCTGCATTCATCCCAATGACCTTCTGGCCCGGCATAATTGGTCAGTTTATGGGCTATCTGCCGCTTACGCTTATCATTGTTTTACTTTGCTCGCTGTTTGTGGCTCTTGTTTTGTACCCGGTATTAACCGGATACCTGGTTAAGCTGGAGAATGAAAAATCAAAACCATACGCACCCGGTGTAAAAAAGCTGATGTTTGCCATAGGTGTGTTTTTACTTGTGGCCGTGGGTCTGGCGAATCCCATTACGTTGATTGTTACACTGCTCACCATCGTTTTCTTCTATGTCTCGTACAAGTTTTTAATACGTCCGCTTTCAGAAAAGTTTAACAGTGGGCTGTTTCCGAGAATGCAGCAAGGCTATCGCGATTTTCTTGGGTGGATGTTACGCAGAAATTATAAAGAAAGATCTGCAATGCTTCGTAACACTTTTGCGCTTAGTATGCTAACTATTGGGGCATTAATGGCTGTAATGGGTCTCGTTATTGGCTTGTTTTCGCCAGCTGGAGAAATATTAGCAATGGTTGGCGGGATTTTTGCAGGAATAGGCGTTCTGGGTATCGTAATCCATTTCTTTGAAATTATGATTCGAGGCGGGCGAATAAGCGTCTACACGGGACTGATTACAGGGATTTTTATTGCGACTGTTCTTGGCCTGGTCTCTATCGGCAGCCCGGTAAATGTATTTACCTGGATTATATTAATGCTCTTACCTTTAACCCTTGTTATTTTAGGATTGGCGGGTATGGCACTGCAAATAAAAGCTGATACCTCAATAATTATTACCGACAACCGCTCATTACTTCTAAATGCTGTACTGGGTCTGATGATTGCCATTTTTGGCTTGTTTGCTGTTGTACCAACTGGCGTAGAGTTTTTCCCCGAAACAGACCCTAACCGAATTGTAATCGAGCTGGAAGGCCCGATCGGTATGAATGTGTTTGCCAGTAATGAGGTCGCTTTCGAAGTGCAGCAAAGATTGTATCGTCTTATTGATGAAGACCCGAAAGTAAAGGCCAATATCGAGAATATTCAAATTAACGTGGGTGTAGCCGGCGATCCTTTCTTCGGGGGTGGAAACCAAAGTCCTGAGCTTTCAAGGCTTACCGTTAATGTTGTAGATTACGGCGACAGAAAAGAGCCCTCTGCAGTTACCATGCAAAAAATAAGGGGTGCCGTTGGAGAGTTGCCGGATATTATTGTAAATATTGAGGGCGAGCAGCAAGGGCCACCAACAGGGGCGCCGGTAAATATTGAAGTCTCCGGAGAAGATTTTGATGAAGTAGTAAGAATTACCAGAGAAATCACCCAGAAACTGGTGGAAGCCTCAACTACAAGGGCGATTCCGGGTCTTGTGGATATCCGGAACAACGTAAGCGGTGGTCTGCCCGAATACCGCATTCTTGTAGACTATGAAAGAGCGAGTCGCTTTGGGCTTAATCTGGCCGATATTGCCCAAACCATCCGTATCGCGAATAATGGTCTCGATGCAAGCAAGTGGAGGGATGGGGAAGATGAGTACGATATTGTGGTTCGTCTGCGCGAAGAAGATCGTCAAACGCTCGAAAGCCTCAGAGATATTCTAATTGGTTCTCCTACAGGCCCAATTCCGCTAACGGCTGTTGCAGATTTCGAAGAGGGTACAGGTCTTGGAACCATCACGCGACTGAATCTGCAGCGCACCGCAACGGTGGAGGCTCAGGCAGAAAGTGGGTTCTCGGGTCCGCAGGTTTTGGGTGAAGTGCAAACCCTGCTGGCCGAATATATTAACGATCTGCCGGATGGCTACACCATAAAATATACCGGAGAAAGCGAAGATCAGGAAGAAGCCTTCGGGTTTCTTATTACGGCTCTTATGGTAGCTTTTTCACTCATCTTTCTGGTGATGCTGGCAAAATTCAATAACCTGAAATCGCCTCTTATTATCATGACGGCCGTTGGATTAAGCCTGATAGGCGTACTTTTAGGCCTCATATTAACACGAACACCATTTGGCCTTATGACCTTTATCGGGATTATATCACTGGCCGGAATTGTGTGTGTGAATAATGTGGTGCTGCTCGACTATGTAAAGCAGCTCACCGATAAAGGCAATTCAAAAAAAGAAGCCATTGTAGAAGCCGGTACCATTCGTTTCAGGCCGGTAATCTTAACTGCGCTAACTACCATTTTGGGCTTAGTGCCGCTTACTTTTGGCATCAACATAGATTTTGTTGGTCTTTTTGCTTCCTTCGATCCAAATCTTCAGTTCGGTTCAGAAAGTACGGCCTTTTGGGGCCCCATGGGCATTGCAATTATCAGCGGACTTACCTTTGCAACTTTTCTTACGCTTGTCGTAGTACCTGTTTTATACTCTGTTTTTGATTCCGTAGGCGACCGTCTCGGGAAAAAAATATACGAGAATGAACCTGCGGTATAGCTAAGCGTGATGACTTTCTCGACCTGATAATCGGTTTTCATGCAAATCAGGCTCACAGAATTTAACATACCACTATCAAAGCTAAGGGCCGTACAGGGAACTGTACGGCCTTTGTTATTTTAAAAGAATGCTTTGCAAAACCACTCTTCTGTTGCGGCGTCGAATACGAATAAAACAGAAGGTTTTTAAAAGCCTTTAAGAGTGATTTCTTTATAATTGCTTGTGTAAAAAAACAAAACCTGTACTGGAATATTATTGATACTAAATAGATTAAATGATGAATTTTTAATACCGCCTCAGTAGTGTCCGGTTAAAAGTCGAAGAGCCCCAATTGGTTACGGGAATGGAG
>JAIULZ010000147.1 GCA_022565805.1 Balneolales bacterium | reverse complement strand
TCAGGTATCAGGTATCAGGTATCAGGTATCAGGTATCAGGTATCAGGTATCAGAATGTTATGGTAAATTAATTAGCATTTTTGAATTAGCAGTAAATTCAAAAAAAAGAAAACAAGGATGTTGCGAAGGATGAGGGGTGGATCAGGCTAATTCAGCTTTGACGCCCTTCATGACTGTTATTAGCTTACTTCGTTTTTAACTACAGAGGTACTCAGACAGAATCCAACTATCGTCAAATTCGTGAATTACCGCTAATGCCGCAGATAAACTATTTTGGGATAAGTACTACAAGCATTTCGAGGGTAAAACCAAAGGATAGATTTTCATAGAAGAGGATTACAAGCCTGAATAGCTGATTGAACGGCTACAATGCTGAAGTTTGCAGAATCTTCAAATAGAGAGTTTACCCACTTTTAGTTTATATTTTCTCCTTCATTTGATGAAGCCCAAAGTTTTAAGAGAAAATAATTTTCAAACAAATGAAATAAAGGCGTATAGTTTATGATCGGTCATCTGGTTTCCTGTTTATAAACAATATCCTATATTAGTATTAGGATATTAGCTATTTATAATTGCCCTGAATCATCAGAAAATCGATTTTCTGAATTTCATCTAGCCAGTATTTAAGCCTTTTTTGCATGAAATCTGACAGGTTTACAAAAAAAGCTTTTGAAAATGTAAGCGCTTTCACTATTTTTCATAACGATAACACAATACGCTAAAAGCGGGTGAGCTGAACACTTTAAATCAGCGCAAAAGTATCCTTCAATTTATAGCAGTACTCCCTGTAATTGTATGACCACTACGTACTCCTCAGCCCTAAAAATCGCCCTCATTTCGCTGTTAATCACTGGAATGGCCGTTTTTGCCGTTAGTTGTGCTTCGGATGACGCAGCAGAAAAAGAGCCGGTGCTTGCGCAGGTAGGAGAGTTCGAAATCTCCCAAACGCACTACCTCAACGAACTGCGACGCGTTAATGCCAGAGCGGGCTACGGTTTAAATGTGAACCAGGAATTGATGACAGCAGTATTGAATTCCCGGCTTAACCGCTATGTAGTGGTAGAGTACGCCAGAAATATGGAATGGGATATTGAGCCCGAAGCCGTTTATATGCATCAGCTTATTGAGCGAAAATCGGTGATGGAAGAGTTCGAACGCCGTTTTATTCATGATAATGTTACGATAAGCAACGATGATTTACGCACTCTGTTTTACCGCGTAAATACCAGCTTACGAGCGTCTCATTTGTTTGCATCAAGCCGTGCCGAAGCCGATTCTCTGCATCGCCTGCTCGAAGAAGGACGTTCTTTTGAAGCACTTGCAAGAGAAGTTTTTCGTCAGCCCAGACTCGCAGAATCCGGTGGCGATCTTGGGTATTTCACCGTAGATGATATGGATGTTGCCTTCGAAGATGCCGCTTACCGTATGGATATAGGGGAAATTTCAAAACCGGTGAAAACCAGCCATGGCTACTCCATCATAAAAGTAACCGATATCATCACCACTCCTGTAATTACGGAGTCTGAATTTGCCCGTAAGCGTAATGAGCTGCAAATGATTGCTTCTGAGCAGCATAAAGAACTGGCCGTACGCAGGCACATGCAGCAAACCATAAACTCATTTACCTTTAATGAAGAGGCAATTTCGGCTTTGTGGGATGCGGTCCAAAATCAGCCGGAAGCATTCTTTGAGTTTAATCCCGAGCTTAATTCGGTACAGCTTGAGCTTCATCCAGAACTTAGAAATTCTGAGCTTGCAAGTAATTCTGGTTTCAGCTTTATGATGGCCGACTTTCTCCGCGAAGCACATTTCACGCCTTTGTCTTCGCGTATGCGAATTCGTACAAAGCATCAGTTTCGGGCGCAGCTCGATGGGATGTTATATCGCGCACTCGCGCTTTCCCAAGCTAAATCTCACCCAGACTATAACGCGCATTATGTGCAGCGGACCATCGAAGAAACCTTTTATAATTATCTGAACGAACTTTTTGATGAATATATAGACGCTCAGGTTGAGGTGAGCGAAGAGCTTCTTGCCGAAGAATTCCGTCGCAATCCGGATTTGTATGCAGAGCCGCTTCAAATTGATATATCCGAGATTATTGTAACCTCCGAGGCATCCGCAGAAATGGCCATGCAGCTATTGCGTGAAGGACGTAGCTGGGATCAGGTGCTACACAGCCATACCGCAGATCCCGCCGCGCGCGAAACCGTAGGACGCGTTGGTTTTGTCCCCATTCAAGATTTTGGGATGATGGCGCCGTCTATGGCATCGTGCCAGCCCGGAGAATATGCCGGACCGTTTCAGATTACGGGAAACCGTTTCCACATTTTTAAATGCAACGCAAGAATGGAGCCAAGGCAGCGCAGTTTCGCTGAAGCCCGGGAAGAAATTCGCAGAGTACTGCACACCGAAGCAAAAGACGAACTTAAAATGCAAACCATCCGGGAAGCGCGCGACCGGTTCAATGCCGTGGTGTATACCGATCGGTTAATGACCATTCCCCAACAATTATAAGCAGATGATATGAACAACGTTACCAAACTTTTTTTCACCTTATTTGTGCTTTTCTTTGCTGCCGAAGCCGCCCATGCTCAGGCAGGGCGTATTACCGGTACAGTTACTGATGCGCGGGATGGTGAGCCAATTATTGGTGCTCAGGTAATCATTCAGGGAACCACACAGGGAACCACAACCGATTTCGATGGAAACTACCGGATTTTGAATGTTCGTCCGGGTACGTACACTCTCGAGTTTCGCTATATCGGTTATGCTACCCAAATTGTGGAAGATGTGCTCGTTAGAACCGACCTGAACACAGAAATAAATATGCAGATGAGGGAATCGGTTCTGGAGGGCGACGAAGTTGTTGTGCGCGCCACCCGCGACGTGGTTATCCGTGATCTTACAAGCTCCGAATCGAGGGTCAGCCGCGAAGATATTGAGAGACTGCCGGTTCAGGAGCTTAACGATATTGTACAGCTTCAGGCTGGGGTAACGGTTGGTCCGGGTGGAAGTATTCACATTCGCGGAGGCCGTGCTTCTGAGGTTGCCTACGTTGTAGATGGTGTGCGCGTTTCCGATGATTTCGACCGGGGGCAGGGCCTCAGAGTTGACAATAACGCTATTGAGGAAATTCAGGTTATTTCCGGAGCTTTTAACGCAGAATATGGTCAGGCTACTTCTGGCATTATTAATATTGCAACCCGTTCCGGTACCAATACTTTACGAGGTGATGTGCGAATTTGGGGTGGCGAATACGCAACAACACGTACAGGCCTTTATCCCGGCGCTCCCACAGAAGTTGGCGGGGTCGATCCTTTTCATCAATATAATATAGAGGCCTCTGTTTCCGGGCCAATCATTAGGGATAAGCTTACCTTTTTTGCTTCTGCCCGCAGGTTTAGAAATGAAGGATGGCTATACGGTTATAACGCTTTTTCTCCACAAGGCCCCATCGGTCCGCGCATAGATGATGCCGGAAATATTATCTGGGAAAGAGGCTTCAGCGAAGTTTCTGCCAGTAACCCCGTAAACCGATTTGGTCAGACCATTAATCCAGACGATCCATGGATTACGATTCTGGAAAACGATGGCGATTTTATTCGCTACTTCGACAGCGGCGTAAGAGACAGTTCTTTGGTTTCCATGAACCCGTTCGAATCCATAAGTTTTCAGGGTAATCTGCAGTGGAATGTAACCAATATGGTTCGATTTAACTTTATTGGAAACGCGAGTCAGGAGCACAGCCGCCTCGGCTATAACCATGGCAACAGACTGGTAGCTACTAACAATCCCGAGAATGAGAGAAACAGCTATTATCTGAACTGGCGAACAACGATTACGCCTACGCCAAATATGTTCTTTACCACAAATGTGGCGATGCGATTTAATAAATTTGAGAACTCGCTGTACGGAAACCCGTACGATCCGCGATATCTCAATTTTGAAAACGCAGGCGACTTCCCACAATCATTTCAGTCGCAGGAAGGCAGGTTTAACCGCTTTGGAACAAGCAACAACTTCTTTAGCAGAAGCACGCGTACATTTATAGGTAAAATCGAGTATAACCATCAGGTTAATGATCAACATTTTCTAAAAGGTGGTATAGATATACAGGCAGATATTTTAAACTTCAGGAATTTTGGTTTAGTACCGCTTAGCAGCTCAGGCGAAATTCAGCTTCCCGATGATCTGCCAGCAGAACTAAGAGACGGACCGCTTGCTCTTCAGCTTGGTGTTCCAGTAGAAAATACAATTGGTCATGAAGTATGGACACGCAAGCCCTTTACCGTCAGTGCATACCTACAGGACAGAATTGATTATGAAAACCTGACCATAAACGTTGGTTTGCGCTTCGACTACTTTCAGCCGAATGGCCGCATACCGGCAAGCGACAGGCCGCGTCTTACCCAGCGTTTCGACGAGCGGGATGATTCTTTCTGGACAGAGTCAAGCCCAAAATATCAGCTCAGTCCGCGTCTTGGTATTGCCTATCCGATTTCATCTAATGGTGTAATTCACTTCTCATACGGATATTTCTTCCAGATTCCGGATTATGAGAGACTTTACAGAGGATCTAATTTGATACTGCAAAGTGTATCCGGAGCGCAGGGAGTATTCGGGAATCCGGACCTTAAGCCTGAGCAAAGCGTGAAATACGAGCTCGGTTTGCAGCAGGAAATCTTTCCGGGAACCGCTCTTGACGTGAGTATTTTTTACGAAGACAAGCGCGATTACGTTTCCTCCGGACCAATAAATCAAACGGCGGTATCGAGCGTGCGCTACGGCACATGGATAAACAGAGATTACGCCAACATTCGTGGAATTACCGCAGCTATTAATCAGCGTGTATCCCGTCGCGTAAGCTTCGGTCTGGACTACACCTTCTCGATTGCAGAAGATTCGAACTCAGATCCGGCTGCAGAATTCTTTGCAGCAGTTGCATCGGGTGATACCACAGGTTCTAATCTGGCACGTTTCCTTACACCTGCCAACTGGGATCGTACCCACGTGCTTAATACTTCTTTCTTTTATGCCAGAGATACATGGGGATTTAACGTAGTACAGCGTTTTAGTAGCGGTTTACCCTACACGCCGTCCGCATCTATTCCCCGAAATGTTGGAATAACAGCCACACGCGATATTATCACCAACAGCCTTCGAATGCCGGCATTTTTTACGCTCGACCTGAATATGTATAAAAATATAACCGTTGCAGGAAACACATTAGGCGTATTTTTCAATGTGTACAACCTGTTAGATAACCGGAACCCGAGTTCTGTATTTACCGATACGGGAAGCCCTAATCTGCCCTTTAACCCGATTGCGGGCGCAGACCCCGGTTTCTATGCCGATCCCGGACGCTTTGGTGAGCCAAGACGTGTTCAGTTTGGGTTTAATATGTCCTTCTGATGAATATGAATTTTATTTCCATAAACCGACGCAACATGCTAAACAGATACTTTTTACCCCTGCTCATTCTGCTTTTTGCAGGAGCCTTACCCGGGCAGTATGCGTGGGCACAAACCGAAACGGGTAACATTCCCAGCGACGAGCGATCTTCATTTGAGGAAAGAAGGAAGTCTATTCTTGATGCAAATACCCTGCGTGCAACCTACCATAACTTTGGTTTTTCGGGTCGTACGAATGATCAGAATGTGGATGAGCTCTATTTCGAATATCCCAAAAACACGAACCGCCGGTACATTTACTTTGTGTCTATTTTTACAGGCGCTGAGGTAATCGATCAGAACTCGGGTGATCCGCTTCAGGTGGTTGTATCTCCTAACTATCGCACGAATCCGCAAACCGGAGACAGCTGGGATCAAAACCCGGTTGAGGGTTATTTTAACCCTAACTCTCAGGAACTTGCGCGAAGCGATCGTGGACCGAATTCTTCACAGGGTAATACCTGGCCATCGGTATGGCCCGATAAGCTCGACGACCCTAACGATCCGGGCTGGCCAGACCAGTGGAACGGTTTTTTCGGGAAAGATATATTTAATGCCGATCAGGAGTTCTTTTATCGCTCTGGTGATGATGGCTACACAAGACTTTCGCAAGACGGCCGCTGGCTTCCCGATCCGCAAGACCCTTCCCGTGGTGGTCTTGGCTTGGTTATGGACGCCCGTATTCTGGCATGGACACAGAATCTCATTAGCAGCGTTCACTTCAATATTTTTGAAATAAGAAACGACAGCCGATTCGATTACGATAAAGTTGCCTTCATGCTTTGGACGGCAGACTGGGTGGGCACGCCAGAGAACGACAGACCCTACTTCGATCAGGAGCGATCCATCGCTTTTTACACCGATGTAAGTCCAACACAGTCTCCCCCTGAATTCGACGGCACAGCTATTGGGGTGGCGGCTATCCGCTTCCTCGAAACACCAGGCAACGATATCGATGGTATAGACAACGACGGAGACAGTGATTTTTACTTCGGCGGCGGATCGCTTTACGATCCAACAAACGTAGACTTATACAGCTTGCTCACCACGAGCGGGGGCGGTTTTTTAAGCTCTACAGATGTACTTGCAAATCAAGTGGTTCCACAATTTACCGATGCACAGTTTGCCGACAGACAACTCGTTCCTGGCAGCCCAATTGTGCTGATGGATCAGGAAGGAAACCGCAGGCTGTACCGGTATCCGCCGGCTGAAGCGGGTGATGTTACCGTAGTAACCTTCGACGGAAGAGATCAGGCCCGCCAAATCGTGCTGCCGGCCGGTGGAATGACCGTACGCGAAGATACTCTAAACGCGCGCCACAGAAATTTAATTGATGATGACCTGAACGGCTTGATTGATGAAAATCAGCCAAACCATCTAACTCTAAGCCGATTCTTGCCCGGACAGCAGGTGCCTACGACTCGTGCTGTACGCTATATTAATTACTTATGGGACGGCTTCTACAGCGGCCACAATGGCTACCCCGGCATAGATGCCGTCGGGTGGGCACAAGTTGATGGCCAATGGGTGCCAACCGACAGTCTAAATATTCAGCGCGGTATGATAATACCTGATCAGTGGGTAGAACAGCGTATGAGTAACGACCCCGATTTTAATGAAATTATTACCAACTATCAGGAAGCGCTCCGCGACCTGTATAGTCGTGAGCCATCAACCCCAATTTTCCCGGAAGAATTCTTCGATAATTTTTATTTGAATGAGTTTACCGCAGCACCCATGATCGATGAATCCCGAGAGGACTTTTTTGATAATAATCAGGACTGGGCTTTCCGGGATGATGTGGGTATAGATGGTGTGGAAGGCTCTGGTGCAAGAGGTGAAGGCAGCGGTTTCCCAAGTTCGGGAGCTTTTACACCATTCCCGGGCGAACCAAATATTGATAAAACGGATGTTAGGGAAACCGACGCCATTGGTATTACCTCAGCTACCTCAATTCCCGCAGGTTCACTGGACTTTAATGACGGTTTGATCTGGCGCCGGTATATGGTTCCGGGTTTGTTCCCGGATGCTCCACCGCCAACTCAGGATACCGACCAGATGATTACATCCAGCTTTTTCCCGCTCCGAGCCGGATCTATCCAGCGTTTTGCGGTTGCCATTTCGGTTGCTCAAACTGGTACGCCAACCAATACGGCCGATGAGGAGCTCGTAACCCAGCAGCTCGAAAATGCATTTCGCGCTTTCGACGCTAACTACCAGTTTGCTATTGCACCACCTCCACCGCTCTTGAGAGCAGTTCCGGGGGACGGTTACGTAGTTCTTTACTGGGATGATGAGGCCGAGCAGGTTTTTGATCGTTTCCTCGACAGACTGGGCGTAAATCCAAGAAATTTTGAAGGCTATCGGATCTACAGATCAACAGATCCGGCGCTTGCCGATTCTCGCAGAATCACAGACGGCCGTGGAAATATTCAGTTTCTGCAACCTATCGCACAGTTCGACCTCGCTAATGGAATTACCGGAAACCACCCGATTGATATCAACGGTCTCGAGTTCTTCCTTGGAGATGATACCGGTCTTCAGCGTCATTTTGTTGATACCGACGTAATTAACGGTCGCCAATATTACTACGTGGTTACGGCCTACAACAGCGGCGCGGCAATAGCAGATATTGCTCCTTCTGAGTCGCCTGTTAACCTGAGCATTAATCCGGACGGATCTTTAACCGCCGGGCAAAACGTGAAACTGGTAATACCCGGCGGTCCGTCAAGCGGATACGTGGGTCCGGCACCGGATCTTTCTGTTAGCCGTGTAGGTTCCGGCATTGGTACCGGAGATGTTATTGCAACCATACTGGATCCGCGTGAGCTTCGCGGAGATACGACATACCGCATAAGCTTCGAAGATGAAGAGGTTACAGAAGGTGGCGTAACGTTTAGAAGAACAACCAGCTTTGCGGTTACCGATGTTACCAATAACAGAGAAGTATATACCGAGCGGACCGATTTATCCGGTACAGACTTGCCTGTATTCGATGGCGTCAAACTGATTGTTAAGAACGACCGCTTTACGCCTCCCGGCGACGCTTCCCGAGGGGTTTCCAACCGGGCTGCCCAAAGATTACGCATGCAGGAATGGTCTTCGAGAGCGCATCAGCGTGTTCCGGCTACCATCACATCTCGCGCACAAAACGGCAGTGTTTCTGATTACCGCATAGAGTTTCTGGATCAGAGAAGAAGAGTGGCAACGGGTGAAATTCGTACTGTTCCTGCACAGGTACAGCGTGGCTCATTAACAATGGAAGCCCGCTCCAGAGCCGTCAATTTCCGGATCATTAATAACAAAACAAATGAGCCGGTGCAGTTCGGTTTTGTGCCACATCCGTCTATTTCGGAAGAACAAAGGGGAGAAGGTGGTTTTGCGGCCATTTACCATGCCGACCGCCAGCGTACCGAAAGCGACCTCATCATCATAAAAGAGCCTAATCCGCTTACTGGTGAGCTGGAATCTGCCTGGGAGCTAAGCCTTGAGCCTTATGAAGCAGGCAGAGTGTTTGCAGCGAAGCCGGGTGACATCATCCTGCTAAACCAGAGCACCGAGTTTACCAGTGATGATGTATTTGAGTTTACCGTAGACAGCTCATTGTTGCCTCGGGAAGATCAGGAAGTAGCCAAGAACCGTATGGATGCAATTCGGGTAGTTCCAAATCCTTATTTGGCGGGCCATATCGCCGAAATAAGACCTGCAGGTGCCGATCAGACCATTCGCAGACAGCTTCACTTTACAAATTTGCCGGCAAGATGCACCATCAGGATCTTCTCGGTTTCAGGACGACTGATCCAAACACTAAATGTTAATAATTCAATTGATAATGGTCGCTATGTGTGGGATATGCTCACCAAAGACAACCTGGACTTATCCTACGGAGTGTACATCTACCATGTAGATGCGCCCGGTGTAGGTGAGAAGGTGGGTAAATTTGCGGTCATCAAATAAAAGGGCAAGACAATGCACAAAT
>JAIULZ010000146.1 GCA_022565805.1 Balneolales bacterium | reverse complement strand
TATAAATGTAGCACTACCGAACGCAGCTTAAATGGAATGAAGCCTGATTTTTAAGGTTTTGATGAAGTTGAGCTAAAGCTACAAAACCTTGCTTCATAGCAGCAATGTATTCCGACTTTACATCGAAGTTTTGATGATAAAAAATGCTGTTTGCCATGCTTAGTTTTACGGTATCGTCCGCTTTATATAGCTGTGTAATGAGTTCCCGGTAGATATTGTTGATGTCTGTAATTTCGAGCGTAGCCGGGTATCCAAGCATCTGGCTCAGCTGAGAATAAGTATCCCCATCTGCACCATTTAGCAGCATGGTTAGGGCAACAGATGCGCTGAGGGGGGAGAGCATCAGGTTTGAGTGGGCGGAGTTTTTAGATGCTTCCATGTAAAATGAAACGCCAAAACGGTTGGATTCCTGAATTACTTCTGCGGCGCGGGGTGAAAGCTCAAATACATACGGCTCGGGCATGGTCTGTTGCTGAGCATTATTCACATTGCAGGAACCAATCAAAAACAAACTAAGCGTCAGCACCAAAAAGCGGGCGCAAAAATTTTGTAAAAAACTAAAACGACTCCAAAAGCGGGATTTTAAAGAAGATGTTTCTTTAACAGACGCGCAATTGCTCGAAAACATAGTTGAATCCATCGTGCACATATCTCCCGAATAGTTGGTTTGGTTTGGTTTGGCTGAATTGAGGGAAGGTTTAAAGCACCTTCTCATTGAGCTGATTACGTAACTACAACCCTAAACGCTGCACGGAGTGGAATTAATGTGCTGTTAAAATATTATAAGTCAAAGGTGTCGACTCAAAATCAGCTATCATCGTACTTTCTAAATCCTATATATAAATCACACAAAAAAAGCCCGTCAATTACATGCAATTGACGGGCTTTTTAATTGGATCGAATCAAACTTCAATCTATAGTGATGCAGGTTTTCAGAACCCTAGATCCGTTTGTGGAGACGGGTCTGTATCCGGGGTGGAATCGCCTGTTGGGCTAATATCCGGTCCGGATTCTCCTTCATCGCCGTTTTCGTCTTCGGTGTCATCTTTGGCAACTCGGGTTACGCCCGAAATAGGATCGTTATTCGCGAGTCGCATAATACGAACGCCCTGTGTATTGCGGCCCATAGATCGGATATCGGAGCAGTGCATCCGGATTATCTTACCTTTTTGGGTAATAACCATTAAATCGTCGCCATCACTTACTTCTTTAAGCGCGATAAGGTTTCCGGTTTTTTCGGTGCGCTTAAGCGTGATAACACCCTTACCACCACGGCTTTGTTCGCGGTAATCGGTAACAAGGCTGCGTTTGCCGTATCCATTTTCGGAAATCGCAAGTACCGTAGCTTCGTTGGTGTTTTGTATTACCACCATATCAATAACTTCATCTTTGTCGCTATCAAGACTGATACCGCGAACACCCCGGGTATTTCTGCCCATTTCGCGAACGTCGGTTTCCATAAAGCGGATAGCCCGGCCATTTTTGGCACCAAGCAGAATGGTACTGTTTCCATTGGTGAGGCTTGCTCCAAGAAGCGTATCATCGTCGTCTATCTTGATGGCAATAATTCCATCTTTGCGGGGACGACTGTAGGCGAGAAGCGAACTCTTTTTAACCACCCCTTTTTTGGTAGCCATAATAATGTTATGGTTACTCACATAGTTTTCATCATCGAGGGTTTTAATCGGCACGAAGGTTTTGATGGAGTCGTTTTTATCGAGCTGTATAAGATTTACGAGCGCGCGACCGCGGCTTAAGCGGGTGCCTTCGGGAATCTCATAGACCTTAAGCCAATAGCAGTATCCTTTTTCGGTAAAGAAAAGGATGTAATTATGAGTGGTGGCCACGAACAGATGCTCTACATATTCCTCATCTTTTGTAGTAGCGCCACGCATACCGCTGCCTCCGCGTTTCTGCCTGCGGAAACCACTTACGGGCGTGCGTTTAATGTAGCCGTTATTCGATATGGTAACCACCACATCTTCGTCGGCTATCATATCTTCTATATTAAAATCTTCGGCAGAGTAAACAATCTTAGTACGTCGTTCGTCGCCGTAGCGCTCGCGAATATCGGTAAGCTCGGTCTTTATGATGGCTTTCTGCGCTTCGGTGCTGCCCAGTATTCTGCGGAACTCCGCAATTTGATCGAGGATGTCGCGATATTCTGTATCAATTTTATCGCGCTCGAGTGCGGTTAGCTTTTGCAGACGCATATCCAGAATGGCTTTTGCCTGCAGGTCGGTAAGACCAAATTTGCGTCTAAGCTGATTATTGGCTTCCGGCACATTTTTAGAAGCGCGGATGGTGGCAATAACTTCATCCAGATTATCGACGCCGATTTTAAGACCTTCGAGTATGTGCGCCCGGGCTTCTGCCTGATCTAAATCGTAAATCGTACGGCGTACAATTACCTCAAGACGGTGATTCACGAAGTGGCGAATCAGGTCTTTGATGTGCATTACCTGCGGGCGACCTTTAACAAGCGCCAAATTAATAATACCAAAGGTATGTTGCATTTGCGTGTACTTGTACAGCTGATTTAGCACAACGCTTGGAATTGCACCACGCTTAAGCATAATTACAACACGCATCCCGTCGCGATCCGACTCGTCCCGAACGTCCGAGATTTCGGTAATCTTGTCCAGGTTTACCAATTCGGCAATTTTCTGGATGAGCGTTGCTTTATTTACCTGATACGGAATTTCGGTAACTACAATTTGTTCGCGAGTGCCGCGGAGCTCTTCAACAGTTGCGAGGGCGCGCATCACAACTCTGCCACGTCCGGTGGCGTAGGCTTCTTTTACGCCTTCATATCCATAAATAATACCGCCGGTCGGGAAATCCGGTGCCGTGATGTGCTTCATCAGCTCCTCGATGGTAATATCAGGATTGTCTATGTAGGCGTTTGTGCCGTCTATAACTTCGCGCAGGTTATGCGGAGCCATATTCGTGGCCATACCTACGGCAATTCCCGAAGAACCATTTACAAGCAGGTTCGGAAACATTGCCGGCAGTACACCGGGCTCGGTTAAGGTATCATCGAAGTTGGGCTGGAAATCAACCGTGTTTTTATTCAGGTCGGAAAGCAGCTCTTCTGCAATCCGCTTCATCCTTACTTCGGTATATCGCATTGCCGCAGCAGAGTCGCCGTCTACCGAGCCGAAGTTTCCCTGACCGTCTACAAGCGGATATCGCAGCGAAAAATCCTGCACCATACGAACAATAGTGTCGTATACCGCGGAGTCGCCGTGCGGGTGATACTTACCAAGAACTTCCCCTACAATACGGGCACTTTTTTTGTAGCCCCGGTTATGCAGCATGCCCAGTTCGCTCATACCGAAAAGCACTCTGCGGTGTACAGGTTTTAACCCGTCCCGAACATCGGGTAAAGCACGGGATACAATTACCGACATCGAGTAATCGATGTACGACGACTGCATTTCGTCTTCTATACTTACTTTAATTATGTTATCGCGAGCCATTTGAATAATGGTTGTTTAATAATTTGATGGGGTGTGATCCTGAAATAACGGTGAAACCTGCAGCATTGAAACATCTACTATGTTTTGAAGCGGCCTCTTAGAAAATGAAGCCC
Source organism: Balneolales bacterium (assembly GCA_022565805.1). Taxonomy (GTDB): domain Bacteria; phylum Bacteroidota; class Rhodothermia; order Balneolales; family Cyclonatronaceae; genus Cyclonatronum. Next base: position 5,846 of record JAIULZ010000146.1, on the reverse strand, counting down.
TGAACTCTGCATAATCAAATTGTTATTTCAAATCCACAAAAATTAGAATATATGGTGTTGAGATAAGGCCAGGGATAAACGGTTTAGCGCTTAAACCCGGCTGACCGAATTTTTAAATATCAAGTTTGGCATATTTCGCATTTCGCTCGATAAATGCCCTGCGTGGTTCTACGGCATCTCCCATCAGGACAGAGAAAAGTCGGTCTGCGGCGGCGGCGCTTTCTATACTTACCTGCTGCAGGGTTCGTGTTTCCGGATCCATGGTTGTTTCCCAAAGCTGATCGGGATTCATTTCACCTAAACCTTTGTAGCGGGAAACATCGGCCTTTTTCTGTGAAGCTTTTCTGAACTGCCTCAAAATGCTGTCGCGCTGCTCATCGTCCCAGGCATATTCAATTTTCTTTCCCTGCGTAATTTTGTACAGCGGAGGAGTTGCGATGTAGATATAGCCGTTCTCGATAAGCTGCCACATGTGTCTGTAAAAGAAGGTGAGCAGCAGCGTACGAATGTGGGAGCCATCCACGTCGGCATCTGTCATAATGATAATTTTGTGATACCTTAGCTTTGAAATATCCGCTTCTTCCTCATCGCCAATACCAACTCCCAGAGCCGTAATCATGGCCCGGATTTCATTATTCTCCAGAATTTTGTTGATGCGGGCTTTTTCCACATTCAGAATTTTGCCTCGAAGCGGTAAAATAGCCTGGAAACTTCTGTTCCGGCCCGATTTGGCCGATCCGCCGGCCGAGTCGCCCTCAACCAGATAAATTTCGCAATGCTCCGGGTCGTTAATGGAGCAATCGGCAAGCTTACCAGGCAGACCGCCGCCGGTCATGGCGCTTTTACGCTGCACAAGCTGTCTGGCTTTTCTTGCAGCATCGCGCGCTTCAGCAGAAAGAATAACCTTATCCAGAATGGCTTTAGCTATTTTAGGATTCTGCTCGAGGAAGTCGTTCATCTTTTCGTATACAAGCACTTCTACGGCGCTTTGCACCTCAGAATTACCCAGCTTGGTTTTGGTCTGTCCCTCAAACTGAGGCTCGGCAACTTTTACACTAAGTACGCCGGTAAGGCCTTCACGAAAATCTTCGCCGCTTATGTTAATTTTGCCTTTAATCAGCTTATTTTTATCGGCATACGATTTAAGCGAGCGCGTTAAGGCGCGTCTGAAGCCGGATACGTGAGTGCCGCCTTCGTGGGTGCTGATGTTGTTCACAAAAGAGTGCACATTTTCGGTGTACGACTTATTATACTGCATCGCCAGAGAAACGGGCACATCATCAACTTCACCGGAAATAAGAATAGGCTCTTTCATTAATGGTTCGCGGTTTTCGTCGAGATACATTACGAAATCGACCACACCGCCATCATAATGAAATATTTCCTGGATCGGCTCTTCTTCGCGCAGATCGTTAATTTCTATGGTAATTTCCGGATTCAGAAACGCCAGCTCGCGCATGCGCGAAACAATCATATCGAGCTTAAACTCGATAGTTTGACGAAAAATCTCATCGTCGGGCATAAAGTGGATAATGGTACCGGTTTTATCGGTATCGCCAATAACAGAAAGCTGCTTGGTGGTAATACCCCGCTGAAAAGCCATTTGATGAATTTTCCCATCGCGGTGTATAATAGCTTCAAAATCACTCGCGAGCGCGTTAACACAGCTAACACCTACTCCGTGCAGACCGCCGGAAACTTTGTAGCTGTCTTTGTCGAATTTACCGCCAGCGTGAAGTTTGGTAAGCACAAGCTCAACGGCGGGAATGCCCATTTTCTCGTGTATATCTACCGGAATGCCTCGTCCGTTATCTTCTATAGTGATGGAGCCGTCGGGGTTAATATCAAGTTTTACGTAGTCGCAGTGCCCTGCAAGAGCCTCATCAATGGAGTTATCTACTACTTCATTAATAAGATGGTGAAGCCCGCGTACGCCAGTATCGCCAATATACATCGACGGTCGCTTACGTACGGCTTCGAGCCCTTCCAGAACCTGAATATTGGATGCTTTGTATTCAGCCGGATTCGAATTAGACATGCAATTTATTTTGAATAGACGTTAGTTTTTAAGGATGCGCTAAAATACCCTTATAACTAACAAAATCAAAAAAAGGGTAGATGTTTGTTGGCTTTGGTCGGGATGGCGGGTTAAAGCTTAAATTTGGTGCCTTAAAATGTGGATAATTCGGGTTAGTCTTTACCCGTATTTGTGATTTGCGCCGAGGTCATCCCGAGCCTGCTGCAATGATCTCGGCCTAATTTGCAGGATGAAGACTACGGATACGGCGAATTACAATAAAATCGTATATAGCGTGTGCAGTAGCAGCTGCCCAAAATCCGCTGTATAAAAAAAGAACGCCCAGAGCAAGGCTTAGTACAAACATGAAGATCGAGAAAAAACTGTGCGCCCAGCTTGTGAAACGTATATAGCCATGAACGGCAATAAATAAGAAGGAAGCCAGCCAAAGCCCGATTAACGGAATTAGCGCTACCCGAAACAGCCACTCTTCGGTAAAACCGGCCGAAAGTGAGATTTCGAGATTGTCACGATCGCTTAGCGGTAGCTCCTGTAACAAACGCACAACTTCAAAGCCGGAGGCAATATCCGAAAAGAAGGGGAGCTGCATCATATATGATGCAGCAAAGCCAAGACATAGACCGGCTAAGATGCCGGTTACCAGCTGAAGATAAATAGCCTCTCCGCCGGTGAGATAAAACAAAACAGGCTGCTGATGAAAATATATTATGATACTTCCAATAAGAACCCAGGCCACACCAGATACGCGGGAAAGGAATAGTAGTTTGCCGGTCGAGTCTACCGTGTTGGTTTCAGACATGATGTGTTAAGCGGTTGTATTGATGCGGTGCCAGAGTTTGGACTAAAGCAGACATGGCTAAATAAATGTTTTGCGCTATTTCAATAACATAAGAAAAAGCTTTAACTACTTTTCTGTTATGTTAGGGCCCTTAATAGTGGTCTAAAATAAGCCGAAGAAATGACCGATGCATAATGTACTACAGAAAGATTTGATTATCTCAGCTTAGTTTAAAGTTTTTAGTAAAGCTGTTTTATTGACGTCTCTGCCGTAATTATCCGTCTGATTCGTATATTGATCTCGGCAAGGCTAGTTTCCCCATAACCCTCTGTAAGATTTAGAATCAGTATTTAAAATAGTGTGATGGTTCCTTCTTCGATACATTTATTCTGCAAGTATGTGGCGTTTATACTCGCTATAGCGCTAACCGCTTCATGCGGGCAAAGTGAATATCAAACCGATTCGAGCGCCCATTCTGCCGAAGAGGCGCTGATGAGAGATCTTAGCCCTGCAGAAGAGCAGCTTGTAAACTCCATAAGCGAAAAAGGAGTTTTATTTCTGAATAAAGAAGAACAGCTGTTTGCCTATAAATATGCGCATTTAAGTGGCCCCGTTCGCTTTTTGAATAAATCGAATAACCCTTTCCCGCTACCCTATGCAGAGCCGCAGTTAGACCCCAACGACATTATTTACATGTACGACAGCGGATTCCGTAAGCTCGACTATTACCTGAACCAGTTTGATACCGCGGGTCTGCTTGTGCTTAAAAACGGACAAATTATTCTGGAACACTACGGCGATGATATGGCCGAAGATGATACCTGGGTTAGCTTTTCGGTTACCAAATCTCTGCTTTCAGTTTTATTTGGTGTGGCTATAGAGCAAGGTTTTATAGAAAGCGTTAACGATCCTGTTTCGCGTTATCTGCAAGAATTAGCCGGAACTGTGTATGATGATGTTACCATAAAGCACTTGCTGCAAATGGCAAGCGGGGTAGAATGGAATGAAGATTATTCAAACCCGGATTCGGATGTCGCTCAACTTGAGCATATTCGCTCTGATGCCGAATTAATTGCTTTTATGATAAACCGGGAAAGGGCCGCGCCGCCGGGCACGAAGTTTAATTACAATACCGGCGAAACCAATCTGGCAGGTTCTGTTCTAAAAGCGGCTACCGGAATGTATCTTACAGAATTTGCGCAGCAAACCATCTGGGATCAGTACGGGATGGAGCACCACGCAAGCTGGAGCTTAATGGGAGAGCAGGAAATAGAGCACGGCGGCTGCTGCTTAAACGCATCTTTAAGAGATTTTGCGCGAATCGGGCACCTGGCGGTAACAGAGGGTGTAACAAGAGATGGTAAAAAACTTTTGCCTGAGGGCTGGATGCAAGAGTCGACCCAGCCATCGCAGGGAAATCCGGGCTATGGGTATTTATGGTGGCTTCTCTCCGACGATCGTTATGCCGGCAGCGGTATTTTTGGTCAGCACCTGCACATCAATCCGGAAATGAAGCTTGTTGTTGTAATGTTGAGTGCATGGGATGAGCCCATATCATCACAAAACAGCAGGCACCGAATGGCGCTGATTACCGGTATTACCGATGCTGCCAGAAATTTGGGCGGTAGCTCGTGCTGTAGCGTGCAGGAATAAACGGGGGCTAAATTAATTTTAAAAAAGAGTGTGGAGGGTTAGCATAATAGATTTAAGCCCTTCTGATAGCTCGTGGGTAAAGAATGGATAAACCCGGTTTAAAGGAAAATTGGAAACAGTTTGCGCTCCTTGTATTAATTAATGCCTTCGTTGGAGGCATGGTCGGGCTGGAGAGAACTATTTTACCCGAAATCGCTGAAACAGATTTTGGGATTGCCGCGCGCTCGGCAATATTCTCTTTTATCATTGTTTTTGGGATCACCAAGGCCATTGCGAATTATTTTGCAGGAAGGTTTGCCCAATCATTCGGACGTAAAAAAATGCTGATACTGGGCTGGCTGTTCGGTATACCGGTGCCATTTATTCAAATGTTTGCGCCAGACTGGAACTGGATTATAGTCGCAAACCTCTTTCTGGGTATAAATCAGGGCCTGGCATGGTCGGCGAATGTAATCATGAAAATTGATCTTGCCGGAGAAAAAGACCGCGGACTCGCAATGGGCCTCAATGAGTTTGCGGGTTATCTTGCCGTTGCAATTGTAGCTTTCCTTACCGGATGGATTGCCGCCGAAGTTGGTTTGCGTCCCTATCCTTTTTATCTCGGAATTGTTTTGGCCATGCTGGGACTGTTCATGAGTATTTTTCTGGTACGCGATACAGCCTCTTTTGTGCAGTATGAAGCCAAACAAGCAACAGAGGACCGGGTTCGGAAAAACCTTTTCTATCAGGTCAGTTTTGGAGACAGAAACCTGCAGGCTGTTTCGCAGGCCGGACTTATGACCAATTTTAAAGACGGTATGGCTTGGGGAGCCTTTCCTATTTTTCTGGCCGCGGCAGGACTGAGCTTAACCCAAATTGGTGTTGTTGCAGCTGTATATCCGGCTTTTTGGGGGATTCTTCAGGTAGTAACAGGCAAAATCTCAGACTATACCGGAAGAAAAATGATGCTTTGGGCGGGAATGCTCGTGCAAGGCGTAAGCCTGCTTGTTTTTGCATTTATGGAACAATATGCATCGTTTATTTTAGTCGCTGCCTTACTCGGAACGGGCACAGCCATGGTTTACCCAACATTTCTGGCCGCAGTCGCAGATTTGAGTCATCCGAAAGACCGCGCCGAAAGTATAGGTATTTTCCGCTTATGGAGAGACGGCGGATACGCGTTTGGGGCAATTTTCTCCGGCATAATAGCCGATATGTTTGATATAAAGCTTGCTATTATTTTGACAGGGCTTCTGACAATAAGCTCGGCTTTTTGGGTAATAATAAGAATGAACAAACTTAACAAAGGCATTTAACTTAATTTCCGCAAAAAGACCGTGTAATGGCTACAAATCAACTTATTTAACAGGGCGATCTGCTATTCAGGGATGAAATTAG
>JAIULZ010000145.1 GCA_022565805.1 Balneolales bacterium | reverse complement strand
TAGAGCATCGGCCTTTTAAGCCGCTGGTCGGGGGTTCGAGCCCCCCCCGATTCACCAAAATTTTTAAGCCCCGTGCAGATTTATTTTTGCACGGGGCTTTTTTTTATTTGATACACTTTTTATCCTTTCATTGCTTTCAGATCAGTTTAAACTCTGGCAACTTTTTCCTTATTTCGCTTTTCAAGCAAGGCTGCTTCGAGCAATTCATCTATTTTCAGCTCTTTTTCAATCTCAACTTCTTCAAACACGCCACCTTTTGATACCATCGGGAGATTTAAAGAACTAAGAAACCTAATTCAGGTTTCATTTAAACGAACTTTCAATCTGATTACAGCGGCGCTATCTGTATTAAATTCGATACGGTTAGTAGCAGAGGGAATCCCGAATTTGAAGACAGCTCCAGTTCATATTTGGCAATCAGCTGACTAACTAAAGCCAACACCGGCAGCCATAACCCAATTGTAAGGCTGTATATAGGTTCGGATCATACTTAGCAGTTTCCGTTTCGTTAGGGCCGAATTGGTCAATACCAGATATGTGATGCCCGGATCTGAAAATCTTTGTTGGACACATCGCACTTACCATAAGCATGAAAAATCAACGAAATGACAAATGCCCTCTCTTTTACATTACCAATGTTTGGGGATTAGTATGCCATGAGGCCATGTATAAATACATTTGGCACAAATACGGAAACAACGCTAGAGAGTTGGTAATTACCACAATACATTTACCATATCACACAGAACTTAGAGACTTATCCGAATCTGCATTGTAGTTATATTTCAGGCTTAATTGTCGCAGTTCAAATTCAGCCATTATCAAGTAAAGTCTGATAAAGTTTTCATGGCTTTATTAATCCTAACCAATAGCAGACTTATTACTTAAAAGAAGCTTTCCTACCTTTTGTGCAGACAAAAAGCTAGCCAAAAATCGAAGTCTCGTTTCGCTCCCAATGTCCGGGTAGAGCAGGTCGTTGCCTTCCCGATCCCCCGCAGACCCGTACGAGCAGGTTTCCCGCATACGGTTCCTCTGTTGATGGTTTCGCTATTTATACGAGTGTACGATTCTGGGTTTTCGTAGTGGGTTTAGTTCGTCCACAAGGCGGCCATACTGTTCCCAGTTCCATTTTCGTCTGCCGCCTCGGCGTTGCAGCCATTTTTGCAGCATCCGTCTGGTTTGGTAATAGTAGGAGTTGATGCTTCGTGAGTTGAACGTGATCCCATAGTACCCATAGTGCCCCTGCAACTTGGCATTGATTTGCTGGATCAGTTCATGCGTCGGCTGGTGCCGCAGATGCTTGGGCGATTGATCGACCGGCTACCCTCTACGCAAAACTCGGTTCCGACCGCTGGTTAGGCGTTACCGGGCAGGATTGGATACCTGCTGACTTCCTAAGAAAGCTTTCTTAAATTCAAACAACGTTAATCCTGCTTTCACGGGCTTTGCCCGGCGCGAGTGACAGTTGAGTTTCAGGCGTTAAATCTATTTCCTACTATATTTAATTGTGTTATGTTTTTAAAAAGTAAAATCGCTAAACTAAATCTTTTGGAGCATAGTTTAGTACATTGATTTTCAACTTAAGAGAGACTTTCAATGAATAATTCAAATTCTTGTGGCTTGTAATACACAAAACTATTCAAGCTTTACCTGTCTAATTGTACCATCAATGCATTTTCATTAAGCGCTTTGATTAAATGGATTATATTTTTTAACATACCACAATCCTTTGTTTAATAACCGTTTGCAGTCTTTAATGCAACAGTACATCATTATGTAAAGCCAAGCAGATTATAATACGATTTAGCCAACACAGTCTGTTTAATCAAATTATTGATTCTACTAACTATATTAATAACAGTTTCCCGGGAGTTTATATGCTTCAAAGCGTTACCATTTCTAAATTAGCAGCACTCTGTTTAACTGCTGTTTTCATATTCATACCCATTTACACCGCAAACGCTCAGGTTGGAAGTTCTGGTCAGTTAATGCGTGCCAGCGTGGAAGATGCTCAAATTCTTGCGCGCGAATACATTCGTCCTTATTCCGATGGTTTAGGTTCTGTATCTAATACCGGATGGCTAAGCAAAGCCAAAAGTCACAGTGTGCTTGGTTTTGATGTGCGCTTTCGCTTCGGTGCAGCCGCCATTCCCGACAATATGGGAAGCATGAATGTAAATGAGTTAGGCCTGTCTAATCTACGCCCCGAGAATCCATCGAACAGCATATCACCAACCATTAGCGGCGAAAACAGAAATGGCCCGCGTATGCAGCTTTTCGACACCATTACCATGCCCGATGGAAGTCAGCAGGATATTGTAATTAATGAGTTCAATTTACCTGGTGGAACAGGCTTTAGCTATACCCTTGCACCCATGATACAAGCCGGTATCGGGCTGCCGTTTAATACCGATTTAATGGTTCGCTTTGTGCCAACAATAGATATTGGCGGGTATGGAGAGTTTGGAATACTGGGTTTTGGTGTATTACACGAAATCACCCAATGGCTGCCGTTTTACTCCCCAATAGATATTAGCATTATGGGTGGATTTACCACCATTGGCGTAAGCGGTAATATGTCTATTGTTCCCGGAAGCAACGACTACGATGTAGACCCCGATAACCTTGATACACCGCAGCGTTGGTCTAACCAAACTGCTGGTCTCGACAGCTATTCCTGGAACGCAAATATATTAGCTGGTAAAACTATCGGACCACTATCGGTATTCGGCGGACTTGGTTTACAAAGCGCACAGCTTAACCTGAAAATGACCGGGGAGTTTCCGCAGTATGAAGTACGCCTTAACGAGAACTTCGAACCCGAACGCGTACTTCGCTCCGTTCAAGACCCTATTGATATCGAACTAAACACAGATCCTGTTTTCAGAACATTCGGTGGCATAAGTATGAAGCTGCTTTTACTGGAATTCACCATTGAAGCAAGCTACGCAGAATACCCCGTTGTTAATGCCGGTATAGGATTTACTTTCCGGTAGACCGGATTTACCCGCACAATAGTTTAAATTAAAAAAGGCGCTTCCGAAGAAAATCCGGAGCGCCTTTTTATGTTTATGATCTGTATGATGGCTTTCAAAAGTTAAGCAGGGTCATAATCCAGGTTTGGCGAAAGCCATTTTTCACAGTCAGGAACCGACATGTTTTTTCGCTTAGCATAATCCTGAACCTGATCTTTTCCAATTTTTCCTACTCTAAAATAGGCCGATTCTGGATGAGCAAAATATAAACCACTTACCGAAGAAGCCGGGTACATCGCCTTGCTTTCTGTTAGGGTGATGCCGGTGTGCTCTGTAACCTGCAGCAACCTGAACAAGGTATCTTTTTCGGTATGGTCGGGACAAGCCGGATAGCCGGGAGCCGGACGAATACCGCGATAGCTTTCGCGAATCAGCTCATCATTCGTAAAGTTTTCATCGGGATTATAGCCCCATATTTCTTTTCTTACTTTTTCGTGAAGCCATTCTGCCGCAGCTTCCGCGAGACGGTCGGCCAGCGCTTTTATCATAATACTGCCGTAATCGTCGTGAGTCCGTTTTTTTTCTTCCAGTAGTTTTTCAATCCCCAGACCTGCTGTAACCGCAAATCCACCCATGTAGTCCTTTATTCCCGTTTCGACCGGGGCAATGTAGTCTGTAAGAGAGCGATTGGGCTGACCCTCTCTTTTCCTGGTTTGCTGCCTCAGCATCCGAAAAATTTCTATTACCTCCTTACGGTCTTCGCCAGAATAGATTTCAATATCCTCACCGTTGGCGTTTGCGGGAAAGATTCCTGAAACGGCTTTTACCTTCAGGCTGCCTTCACGCGTAATTTCACCCAGCAGCTGTGAAGCATCCTTGAAGAGCTCAGCAGCCTGTTCGCCCACGACTTCATCATTTAAAATGGCGGGGTATTTACCTGTGAGCTGCCAGGTAATAAAGAATGGCGTCCAATCGATATACGGCGTAATTTCCTCCAAAGGAACATTTTCAAAAACGGAAATACCAATTTTATTCGGCTTGGCGATATCACCCGCATCCCATTTTACCGGTACGCGATTCCGACAGCTGTTTCCAAAACTGATTAGCTTACTTTTCTTATTCTTGGACGCATGCGCTCCGGCCAGCTCTGCATATTCTTGCTTTACGCCTTCGGTAAACGCTTCTTTCTCCCGTGGTGTAATTAATTTACTAACCACTGGCACGCTCCGAGACGCATCAAGCACGTGAATTACCGGACCCGAATAAGCTGGGGCAATTTTTACAGCCGTATGAAGCCGAGAGGTTGTGGCGCCGCCAATAAGCAGCGGAATCGACAAACCTTCGCGCTGCAATTCTTTAGCAACGTGCACCATTTCATCTAATGATGGCGTAATCAGACCGCTCAATCCCAGAACATCCACATTATGCTTAATACACTCCGCAATAATTTTATCGGCGGGCACCATCACTCCGAGGTCAATTACTTCATAATTATTGCATGCCAGCACTACAGACACGATGTTTTTACCGATATCGTGCACATCACCCTTTACGGTGGCGAGTAAAACTCTTGCTTTTTGCGTGCTGGTTTCGGCCTGACGCTGTGCCTCCTCGATAAACGGGATGAGAACCGCCACGGAGCGCTTCATTACGCGGGCGCTTTTCACAACCTGAGGCAAAAACATTTTACCTTCTCCGAATAAATCGCCAACCACATTCATCCCGTCCATTAACGGACCTTCGATTACCTGAAGTGGCTCGGGATATTTTAGCCGCGCCTCTTCGGTATCGGCCTCCACAAAATCGGTAATTCCTTTTAGCAGAGCATGCTTCAGACGCTCTTCAACCGAGGCTTCTCTCCACTCCATGCCCTTCTTTTCGCTAACGATGCCGGCTTTCAGGTCTTTGTACGATTCGGCAAAATCAACAAGTCGTTCGGTTGCATCTGGGCGGCGGTTAAGAAGCACATCCTCAACTTTTCCGAGCAGCTCGGGCTCGATTTCGTCATATACTTCGAGCATTCCGGCGTTTACAATGCCCATATCCATACCTGCACGAATAGCGTGATACAGAAAAGCCGAGTGCATGGCTTCTCTTACCGGATTATTCCCTCGGAAAGAAAATGAAATATTGCTAACCCCGCCGCTAACTTTGGCATGAGGTAGATTTTCCTTTATCCAACGGGTGGCTTCGATAAAATCAACGGCATAGGTATTATGCTCTTCCATACCGGTCGCGACAGTAAGAATATTGGGATCAAAAATTATGTCCTCCGGTGGGAAGCCTACTTCCTGCGTTAAAATACGGTATGCCCGCTCACAAACCTGCGTTTTCCGCTCAAATACATCGGCCTGACCCTCTTCATCAAAAGCCATCACAATAACCGCGGCGCCGTATTTCATTACTTCGCGGGCCTGTTTTTTAAACGCTTCTTCGCCTTCTTTAAGGCTAATAGAGTTTACAATGCATTTACCCTGCGCCACCTGCAAGCCCGCCACCAAAACATCCCAACGGGAAGAATCTATCATAACAGGCACCCGCGCGATATCGGGTTCTCCTGCCAGCAGATTCATAAATTCTTTCATGAGGGCGGCCGAATCGAGCATACCCTCATCCATATTAATATCAATAATCTGTGCACCGTTTTCTACCTGCTGCCTTGCCACAGATAAGGCTTCATCCAGATTCCCTTCTTTAATAAGTCGCGCAAAGCGGGGCGAGCCGGTTACGTTTGTTCGCTCTCCCACGTTCACAAAATTGGTGCCCGGGGTAAGATCGAGCGTTTCCAGTCCGGATACGATTAGCCTTTTCGGCTTTTCGCCCGGCACACGAGGCTTGTATTTTGCCACAACTTCCGAAAGCGCCCGAATGTGGTCGGGTGTGGTTCCGCAGCAGCCGCCTGCAATATTAAGGAAGCCTTCTTCCAGATAACTTCCTACCGTTTTACTAAAAAACTCAGCCGATTCGTCGTATTCACCGAATTCGTTTGGCAATCCCGCATTCGGGTACAGACTTGTGCAAACATGCGCGTTACCAGCCAAATCTTGAATAAAAGGCCGCATTTGCTTTGAGCCCAGCGCGCAGTTCAGCCCGACCGACACCAGATTTGGCGTATGCATAAGCGAGGTCCAGAAAGCGCGCGTGGTTTGTCCCGAAAGGGTTCTTCCGCTCTGATCTACAATCGTGCCGGATATCATCACCGGAAATGCTTTTCCCGTTTTCTCCGTATAGTTTTGTATGGCAAAGAGCGCAGCTTTGGCATTAAGCGTATCAAAAATGGTTTCCACCAGCAAAATATCGACCCCACCGTCGGCCAGGCCCTCAATTTGCGCGTAGTATGCATCGGCCATCTCCTTAAATGAAACGGCACGATGGCCAGGATTATTTACGTCGGGCGACATAGACAGAGTCCGGTTCGTTGGGCCAATCGCACCGGCCACAAAGCGCTGTTTATCCGGGGTTTTTCGGGTGATGGCTTCTGCGGCCTCTTTTGCCAGCCGGGCAGAGGCCACGTTCAATTCGTAGGTAAGCTCTTCCTGAGCATAATCGGCCAGCGATACAGGATTACTGCTAAACGTATTGGTTTCGATGATATCGGCGCCCGCTTCAAGAAACTGCGTATGAATTTCGCGGATGATATCCGGTCGGGTGATGCTCAGCAAATCGTTATTGCCCTTCAGGTTTATTGCCCAATCGGCAAATCGTTCGCCGCGAAAATCTTCCTCTTCCAATCCGTATTTTTGAATCATGGTGCCCATCGCACCGTCCATTACAAGAATTCGCTCTTTAAGCAGTTTTCGCAGCTGTTCCAGCATAGTTTAAAACCAAGTTTTGTTCAAAAAATTTAAGCGTGTATTAGAAGGCTTTGCAAGACCACTTTTTGCCCATCTTCTTCCATCGATCAAAAAACAAATCTTCGATTAGGATAAGTTTTCAAAACCTTTAAATAACAGTGTTTAAGGCCCTGATGTTCATTTGAGGAGTCAGAAATAATTTAAATGTCGGGCTCGAGCTCGCAGCCAAACTCTTTAGATACGCGCACTACGGCATGAGAAACCGCAATTGGAACTTCTTTGTCAAATGGATCCGGAATAATAAAATCGGGCGTAGGAGTTGGCACCTGATTCGCAATAGCTTCGGCTGCCGCTACAAACATTTTGCGCGTAAAGTTTCTGCACTGCGAGTTAAGAACCCCGCGAAATAAGCCGGGAAACGCCAGCACATTATTTATTTGGTTGGGAAAATCGGATCGGCCGGTTGCCACAATATACGCGCCTGCTGCCTTTGCTTCGTCGGGCATGATTTCCGGAATCGGATTCGCCATTGCAAAAATAATTGGATCGGGATTCATGCTTTTCACCATTTCGGGCTTTAGCACGCCTGGTGCCGAAACGCCAATAAAAACATCGGTTCCTTTAAGAGCATCGCTGAGCGAACCCTTTAGCATATTTCTGTTAGTCAAGCGCGCCATGTGCTCTTTTTCGGGATTCAGGTTATCGCGACCTTCATAAATAATCCCTTTAGAATCTACCATCACCACTTCCTTAACACCGCACTCGATAAGCAGTTTGATGATAGAAATACCGGCTGCGCCCGTGCCGTTAATAACCACCTTTACTTCCGACATTTGGCGTTCGGTAAGACGAAGGGCGTTTATCATACCGGCAAGCGTAACAATGGCCGTACCATGCTGATCGTCGTGTAAAACCGGAATCGGCAATTCTTTCTTAAGCCTTTGCTCAATCATAAAACACTGAGGCGCGGCAATATCTTCCAGATTTATTCCGCCAAAGCCGGGCGAAATGCGCTTTACGGTTTCAATAATTTCTTCGGGGTCTTGTGTACTCAGCACAATAGGAACGGCATCCACACCGGCAAAGCGCTTAAACAAAACGGCTTTCCCCTCCATAACGGGCAGAGATGCTTCCGGACCAATATTTCCGAGGCCGAGTACAGCTGAGCCATCGCTAACTACGGCAACCAGATTTCCTTTACTCGTATATTTATAGGCATTTTCTGGATCGGCATGAATTTGGCGACAGGGCTCTGCAACGCCGGGAGTGTAGGCAATACTCAAATCGTATTTGGTTTCCAGCGGCATACGCGACTCAATGCTAATTTTCCCTTTGGATCGCTCATGTGCTTTCAGGGACAGCTCGCCATAATCCAGCATCTTGCTATTCTTACCGGATTCCCCGGTTTCGTTGATTTCACTCATTATACAAATACACTCATAATTAAAATTAAAGCCGAAAATTGCGGCTATCGGAAAGCAGGCTAAGGCTTCAGACAGCAAAAAATGTTGGGGTTGTGCAATCGGGCTCTTAGAACTTTTGCATTCCGGATATTTTTCAAAACATCGTCATCATCATAAAAATAATAATGAAAGATAGACATAATGAACTTCTCCGCATGCTTAAACGAAAAAAGGCTGTATTTCATTTAGAAACACAACCTTTTTAAACAAATGATGCAATGGGCTTAATTAGCCGCGATTAGAAGAAACAAAGTCTTTAACTTTATCTGCATCTACCATTGCTTCTTTAAACTTAGTCGCACCGTGGGCACCTTTGTGGGAAATTACCACTTTAGCCATTTTGCGCTGCGCCATTTTAGCCGCGAGTACTTTTTCACCGAATGATTGCTTCTTAGCCATGATTCACCTTAAACGTTTTTGAAGTTAAAATTACTTGATCTCTTTGTGCACAGTGTGCTTACGAAGACTGGAATTATATTTCTTAAGTTCCATTCGTCCAGTAGTCGTTCTTCTGTTTTTGGTGGTTACATAACGTGAAGTACCCGGAGCTTCGGTGCACTCGAGAATAACCTGTATTCTATTACCTTTAGATTTTGCCATAATTCTGAATCCGCTTTTTACGTAACTTTGACTGGTCTTAGACTTTTTCGATCATTCCGTGCTTTTTAAGCACCGCGTAAATACCATTTTTGTTAATGGTACGAAGTGTACGGGCAGTAACCTTTAGAGTTACCCAGCGGTCTTCTTCAGGAATGTAGAATTTTCTTTTATGAAGATTGGTGTGAAACAAACGCTTGGTTTTGTTATTCGCTTTGGAAGAACGGTAACCGTTTAACGCTTTAGCACCGGTTATGTCGTCTCTGCGTGACATGGACTTATTTATTAAAATGAATGAGTACTTGAAACTGGTTACTTTTAACAGACTCCAAATTTACAGCTTTACATATAATTTTCCAACAGCATATTTATACCAAAGCATTTTAACCCAAATTTGTAGAAGACTATAGCGTCTTTTTAACCATTAAACCGCGATTGGGTTTATCTGTATGGCGGCTTAATTTTTCCTCGGGTAATAAAAAGAGTTTAATTGTTGCTTAATTCTTGCGAAGAAACCGAAAGAAATCTTCAAAATTTTCGCTGCTTTTTCGATTTCCCAATTGCTTTTTAAAGCTATTATTTTGAAAGCATGAGATATAAATACAAATCAGTTCTCATGCAGGCTTATCGCTTTCTCCATAAAGCACAATGCCCTGCAAATTAATGTTTGCAAGGCATTGTGAATTTATCATGTACCAAAGGGGGGACTCGAACCCCCACGTCCGAAGACATACGTCCCTGAAACGC
>JAIULZ010000144.1 GCA_022565805.1 Balneolales bacterium | reverse complement strand
CCCTGTTAAATAAGTTGATTTGTAGCCACTACACGGTCTTTTTGCGGAAGTTAAGTTAGACTGTCAGGAGAATCATGATTTAACTTTTGGCCAAATAACTCCAAAGAATTATATAACCGCAGCACTCCGAACTTGCCGGTGGCTGCGGTTTTTCTTTTTAGGACCAGGCTTGAAACGGGTAAATAGTAATCTAAGACCCAGAAAGTATTTTCCCTGTGATGAACTGCGTTTGTCCCAAATAGTTTCTGAGTAGAGATTTGCATGGTATTTTGCAGCAGTAAATGGCTTCAACAACCGAAAACAAACCTTTAGATATCATGAAATTCCTTTTTTCGAAACGGTTTCAGATGCATGCCGTTGCCTGGTTTATCTTTATTCTTTTTTTTGGTGCTTCTATTGTAAATCAGGCAGGTAACCCCAGTGAAGCATATTCGTCGGGAACTTTCATCGTTATTTTTTTAGTCCTTGTTTTTGCGATGGCGGCTGTTTATTCCGCACTTTACTATCATGAGCGCTGGTTTTCTAAAAGAAACTATCTTGTGTACGGCATTTTGATGATAGCCACTCCGGTTGCGCTCTCCTTTCTTTTCTCTATAGCTTCTAAAGCTGTGGGAATAACTTTTCATCAGAGCCTGATTCAGGATATTTTTAACTTTCTCATTATTATGAATGTGGCTGTCGGGTTGCGCTATGTAAAGAGGGGGACCATCAATCAGTTTCGGCTGCAGCAAGCCGAATCCCGCTTACTCAGAAGTGAATTGGATACGCTCAAATCACAAATAAATCCGCATTTTTTGTTTAATACGCTCAACAATATTTACGGAGTAAACCTGAAAGATTCAGAAAAGGGTTCTGAGATGATTCTAAGCCTGGCAGAACTTTTTCGCTATTTTCTGGATGCCCAAAAAAAGGAGCGTGTTCCGTTTAAAGACGAGCTGGAGTTTATCCGGAATTATGTGGAGCTGGAAAAAGTGCGTCTAAGCCCGGGAAACAGAATTGAGCTAAAGGTAAGTGTGGAGGATCAGGAAAGCGAAGTGCCCCCGCTTTTGCTAATGCCGCTCGTAGAAAATGCGGTAAAGTATGGCGTTCATCCGGGTAAAGATGCGGTTATAGAAATTCATATCGAAAAAACAAATGAGCATCTTACGGTGAGCACCACCAATAAGCACGCGCCCGGTAAGCAGGTGGTTTCCACGGGCAGCGGACTCGAAAATCTTCGCAGGCGTCTTGCTCTGCTTTATGCCGATCGGTTCGAGCTAAACAGTTCGCTACAGGATGAAATCTGGTCGGCAAAACTTCAAATTAAGCTATGATACGTGTTTTACTCGTAGATGATGAAGCTCCGGCTCATCTTGTAATGCAATCGTATTGCGAAAAAGCTGCCGATGTAGAAGTGGTTGGTAACTGCTACGATGCCACTTCAGCCCTTGCTTTTTTACGCACAAATCCGGTAGATCTTATGCTTTTGGATATGCAGATGGGCGACCTTACGGGCTTCGAATTGCTTCAAACGCTCGATAAGCCGCCTTTGGTTGTGCTGGTTACGGCCTACTCCGAATTTGCGCTCGAAAGCTACGAGTACGGAGCCGTAGACTATCTGGTTAAGCCTGTTCGGTATCAGCGTTTTCTTAAAGCTATGGAAAAAGTTCGGGATCGGATTCAGCAGGACCGCAGTTCTGCCAAAATCTCAAGTGAGCAAATGGCTTTGCCCGCATCCCAAAAAGCTGCCGATGATCTTTTCCTAACTATAAAAAAAGAAGGCGTAATCGAAAAGCTACGAATTAATGATATCCATTATGTGGAGTCTTGGGGCAACTATGTGAAAATACACATGGAAGGAAAAACCTGCACCGAAAGACGCACGCTCAGCGATTTGGAAGAGGTGCTTAGTAGTCTGGGTTTTGTGCGTATTCATAAATCATGCATCGTGCGTATATCGGCTATTGATGCTCTCGATGGCAACAGAGTTCGCATAAAAGATTGTTTATTGCCGGTTGGCGCAACCTACAAACAAAAGCTCAGAGATTTGATGAAAGGGGTGTAGCCATAAACCAGGTGAAATGGCATCGGTTTATGGCTACATCATATTCGTAAAAACTACTTTTAAAAATTAAACCTATACCCTAAACCCGCCGCGGTGTGCACGCCCATAGCATCGGGCAAGGCAAAATTGGTGACCATTACCCCAGAGTCTGTTGGCCCGGGCTGTGGATTCGAGGAAAGCAGATGCCAGGCAGACCGCAAAACGGTGGCAGCTCCAACAAAAATATGGCCGGCAGAAAAGCTCGTTTTCAAATGATTAGTTTGGGTTGTGTGCGTATTAATTGTCCACATGCCGCTATTTATGAGTTGCTGAGTTTCTGAATGATTTCTCAGGTTGAGCGCGCCAAACAGAATTGTACCGGTTCCCACGGCAAGTCCTGCCCACTGTATGGCTTGCTGCATGCTTGGATCGCTGTGAAACAGGGTTTGTCCCGTAATGTCATGCGACCAGTATACCGCATTAGCGGTGAGCAGCCCGCTACTTGCTACAGCATAGGGCGCACTTATTTTGTTGACATTATTCCGCTGCGTTATTTCGCTCCAATAGCTTGGTTGAATCATCGCGAGCTCTGTAATGGTAAAGCCGGAGTCTTCTGCCCAACTCAGAAAATAAGGGTCGTCTATTTCCTTAATATAGCTGTATTTATAGTGCTTGTTGATGCGCTCCGCTTTTGCCCGGCCGGCGCTTTGCTCAACCAAATAGCCAACAGCGCAAATATGGCCATTATTCGAAATAAAAGTTGGACGCCGTTTGTCGGGATGGTCGTCATTTACGGGAAAATTGCCCGCCACCCGATACTCCCGAAGATGATCTAAAAACACAAGACGCTTCTCTTTTTGTTCTTGGGTGATGCCCTCCGGAATCGAATTGCGCAATAATTCTTCTACGTAGCTCAGATGGACAACAATTCGCTCGCTATCGGTTACATCTGCGGTGGGAGAAGTGCCAAAAGCGGCGATATAGCTTTGGTCTCCGATTAGGGCGTTAATCGTGGAGTCGCCATTTAAGGTTTCTTTTGAATCGTTAACCTGTGGTACTACCGTTAAAAAAAGCAGAAAAGCCGCTACTACGGCAAGAAAAATATAAAAGCCAGAATGCTTCATAATAAAAGTCTTTTTGTTGGTAAATGAGTCGGGAGTTTAGTCAAGCACAGCTGTAGTGTGAGAACTGCACCCGATATCTTTTTATACGAGAACAAACAGACAATTGCTCCAATGGCCTCAGTTATCCTTCAAAAGACAGGGAAAGTATTTTTGGATTCTCAAAAGCTTGGGTAGGCTCAGGTGCCTTCATCATACATAAAAAATCGTGTGAACAGTTAATGACTTAGACTATTTACTTATGCAAAAGTAAACAAGAGACTCATCCCCATTAGAGCTGTTATATTCCTCTGGTTTACCGGTTTTAATAGAATGTCCGCTATAGCCAAACGATTCGAGATAATCGGTGAGCGCTTTGGCAGAACTGCCCGCGATATTAAGATTTCCATCACAAACTTCTACAAAGATTTGTTTCACCCTCTGCTGTTCCAGGAGATTTTCCATACCCTGTAACACCGCCATCTCATGGCCCTCAACGTCAATTTTAACCATGTCTATATTAATGATGTCGTGAAGCTTGCAAAAAGCATCGAGGGTTGTTGAGGAAATATCTTCGAATTGTGCCGATTCTTTATGAATAGATGAGGTCCCGGTATTTTCTGCGCTTTGAAAATAGATCCTCTTGATCTCGCTTTGATCCGAAACAATTTGTTTCATTGCCAAAACATTTGAACTACCGTTAAGCTGTAAATTTCTCTGGAGCATATTAAACTGATATTCCATTGGCTCGAAAGCGTAAACCTTTCCGGAGCATAGACTTGAAAACTGAATGGTGTAATAGCCAATATTGGCGCCAACATCAAAAACAGTGCTGCATGATGCAACTTTTTCGAGCATAAAATTCTCATAATTGGCCTCTATAATGTACTTGCCATGCACAAATACATTCCAGGGAATCCAGTCTTTTACATTACAAATAAGACGACTATCTGAGTTTAGCGTTACGATATATTCTTTATTGCGCTTGATAATAAGGGGCTTTATCAGCCTCTTGGTCAGGTAATCTTTCCCGCGAAAGTTTGGTAAGGACCTAAGCGTTTTTCCTACAAGCTCGGTTATCATATATGGTAAGGATGCTTAATTTGGTGATGTATCATTTAGATAAGCTATATATATATAACGTAGAGCAAGGGTGCAAAAGAAAAAACATTTAATTTGCCTGATTTGGTTTTAATGTCTGAAGATGGCTTCGAATCCGCTGAAGTACCGGAGATCGAAGTGGATTCAGAAAAAAATGAATATCTGAATCTCTCGAATTCTTCAAATTTAAGGTATGCCTTCTGGCACTTATATAAATCCCCGAACTATTCTGAAGAGCCGGAGAGGGTGATGATTTGCCAATTCAATTTAGCAAGAGTCCAACGGACAGTAATAGATGGTTGGCTCAAAATCCATTGGTTCGGCTTTTCTAAGCCTGCTAAAAGATGGTAGGGTATATCAGTTTTTTTACTATTTTAATAAGCTTTACTCCGAAAAATGGCGCTCTAAGTTCAATTAAAAGCACTTGTAGGAGATAGCAATATCAGAAGTTTATGATATTTGCCGCCTCTCTTTCTGGCTTTCCGCTTTTGAATAACCGGTCTTGAACTCATGCTGTAAGATGCTCTTATTCCGAGAAATGTAAATCATTTAACAGAACTTATCAGAAGTTTTATGGTGATACTTTTTTGATCAGAAATGAATCGACTCATGCTGCATAGCTGCATTTTTCTGCAGTAGCTAAATTAAAAATAAAAACTGCCTTCGCGTGCCTTTGCCCAAATAGGGCGCGTCAAGGCAAGATTTATCCTTCAACCATTTAGATGAACCAAACAAATACTATGAAGCAATTTGCTATTATGCTTGCGCTGATAGTTGCCATTCTTGCGATAATCCCGTCTGGTAATGCCTATGCACAGCTGATTAAAGACCCCGAGATTATATCTCAATATCTTGATACCTTAGAACTCACGCCAGATGAACGCCGCCATTTGCAGCAGATGTATGAAATGGTTGGTCTGCAAACCACAAAAATTGTGGGCGGCGAGGATGCTGATATTGCAGACTACCCCTGGATGGTTGCTCTTGTAACGCAGGCCGGTGCTCAATACTGCGGCGGCACAATTATAGACGCAGAATGGATTTTAACCGCTGCACACTGTATTGGAAACTCAGCTTTTATTCGCGCCGGGGTTACTAATAGAAACGATACCAATGGTCAGGACCGGCAGGCCGTTCAAATTATAAACCACCCGGATTATGTGAGCGTAACAAGCGGCGACGATATTTCGCTGCTGCGCTTGGCCGAGCCTCTCGATTTAAGCGATCCTAATGTGGAGGCCATCTGGATTTCCACCCAAATGCACCACGATCTTGGCTACGAAGACGAAGGTGTTATGTCTACAATTACGGGCTGGGGACGTTTGTTTTCCGGTGGTCCGTCGCCGGCTATTTTACAAGTAGCTCAAGTGCCGATTGTTTCTAACGAGCAGGCGCAGGAAGGTTACCCCAACGAAACCATTAGCGACGACATGCTGGCCGCCGGTTTATGGGGCGAAGGCGGCGTTGATGCCTGTCAGGGCGATAGTGGCGGACCACTTGTTATTCCAGATCCGGATGCTCCACTTGGCGTAGTACTTGCCGGAATTACAAGCTGGGGCTACGGCTGTGCTTCTCCTGTTTATATGGGGATGTACGCGCGGGTTTCCTATTTCGAAGACTGGATTGCCGAAAACTCCGGCCTTACTTTTCCCGGTCCCGGAGAAGATGACGGCATAGCGCCCGCAGCTGTTTCCGATCTTGCTCAGGTAGGAATTTCAACCGAAAACACCATCACCCTAACCTGGTCTGCACCCGGCGGCAGCGGAAACGAAGGTCGCGCGGCAAACTACGATCTCCGTATCTCAAACGAACCTATTTCTGATAGCAACTTCGGTGATGCCGATCAGGTGGAAGGCGTGGTTCGCCCTTCTTTTGCGGGTGAAACTGAAACCTTTGTTGTAAGTGATCTGGATCCGCTAACGACTTACTATTTCGCTCTTAAAGCGAGTGATTTTTATGGAAACATTTCTGAAATATCGAATCTGGTAGAAGCGGCAACAGATGGATCTCCCGAAATTTCGGTAAGCGAAACTGTTTTTAGCGCATTAATGACCGAAGGCCAAACAGAGCAAAAAACGTTTACTATTTCAAATACAGGTGAAGGACTGCTTACCTATATTTTCCCTTCATTTTTGAGTGAAACTGTTTTGACGAGCGAAAAATTGGCTCCTCTAAGCGCATTCGCCACAAACGATTTTAGTCTTGCCGAAGCAGATGCGGAAGCTCATGCCCGCAGATTGTTTACAAGCTATAAAAATGGTTCGTTAAATAACGCAGACTCGCGCCTGATGGGGCTGATTTCTGAAGTTCAGCAGCACATCGGCCATCAGCAGGGGGCCTCATCCGGATTGCAAAATACGGGCCAAAGCGTGGTTTTTGAGTTTGAGGGTTTAACCGCAAGCGGAAATCAGTTTTTCGATATCACTGGTGATGGGTATGCGGGTGAGCTTACAGCTGTATCGGCAGATTTTGTGATTGATGCCGCAGGCGGACAATCCTGGGCAAGCGACTTGGCTATTTTGTTTACAACGGAAGAAAATATTTCCAGCTCTACAGTAGTGCTGCAGGTTGGCGGTTTTTCTACGTATGGCCCGTCTGGTACAAGAATTCCCTGGGGAACAGGGGATAGCGGAACGCCCGGTACGGCTGTGAATACCACGGTCTCAGTACCGACTCCACTGTTAATGGATGATCTGTACGTGTGGATTGGTCATGGCTGGAATTCTGGGCCAGCGACCACATGGAGCGGTTCTGTAGAGTTTATTGGAATTACAGAAGCAGCTAATTTTATCACTTCGATCTCGCCTGCATCGGGTTCTATACCTGTTGGAGAAGAAGTTGAAGTTACCATTACTTTCGACTCAACCGATCTGGAAGAAGGTATTTATGAAGGATTTACCAGTCTGAGAAGCAACGATTTATCGAACCCGCTGCAATCGCTGGAGTTTCTTCTCGAGGTGGCAGAATTTGTTTCAGGGCTTTTTGTTTCAACTGATTCGCTCGAATTTGGTTCTGTTTTTGTTGGAGATCAAGAGGCTCGCACATTCGAGATTATCAATCAATCCGAATCTGCCATTCAAATTGAAAATATTATGTCGACCAGACCCGGCTTTACCATTACTCCAAGAAGCGGCACCCTGTCTGCCGATGAAACCATGGAAGTGGAGGTAGTTTATGCTCCCGGTTCTGAAGGGGAAGTTAGCGGATTGCTCATTATTCTGAATGATGGTCCAGACGGAACCATAAACCTGCCTCTGACCGCTCAGGCCACAATGGCGCCATCCGACCGGGTTACCTTTAGAGTAGATATGAGCGTTTATGCCTCCGACGGTATTTTCGATACTTCACTGGGTGATCAGGTATTTGTGCGAGGAACATTTAACGAGTGGGAATACGACCCTGAAATGCCAATGATTAGCGTGGGCGAAGGAATTTATGAGACCGTTCTTGATCTGCGTGGCGAAGAAGGCGATGTGCACGAGTACAAATACTTTATTGCAACCGGAGATGGCCGCGAAATTCCAAACGACGGCTGGGAAAACGATGATGTGGGTGAAAACGGGACCAATAACCGGGTTCATGTTTTAACCGGAGATGAAACCGAGCTGCAAGTAGTCTTTTTTAATAATGTACTTAGCACAAGCACCGGTGAAGACACCTCTTTACCGGAGGAATTTGTTCTTAATCAGAACTATCCGAATCCCTTTAATCCCACCACGACCATAAGCTATGCGCTTCCTGAAGCTTCTGAAGTAACCCTCGAAGTCTTTAACCTGCAGGGTCAGCGGGTTGCGGTACTGGTAAATGGTCAGCAAAATGCGGGTCAGCACACGGCTGTATTCGACGCAAACAGACTCGCCTCGGGCATGTACCTCTACCGGATACAGGCAGGCAGTTTTGTGCAAACTCAAAAAATGATGCTGGTTAAATAGCATTTAAAAAACATCGTAACAAAAAAATGGCAGGCTGCCCTAAACAGTCTGCCATTTTTAATTTAAATCAGCCTACTCTAAAAATTAATTCCATTTCAAAAGAATTGCCTTTGAAAGACTGAATTTCTTTGGTTTCCGAAACTGAAACATTCACAAAGAATTAGTTGATTGATTGTATCGGTATGAACTTCAGTTAGGTAGGTCATTTTAAGTTTAGAAATTTTGTTCCACACACTACACCAATCGCATCGATTCCCTGCGATGTGAAATTCGCAAGCTAAGCCTATACTTAAACGTAAGGATGAGTCAGAAATCTTTAATACCACATATTTGTATAAGCAAATCTATTTGCCCAGCACTAATTTCCTGCAAACGATGTTCCAAAAATGCCGACCGCTAATTCGCCCCATATTAGCGCAAAAAATATGAAAAGCCCTAAACAGCAAAGAATCCGGCTTTTTTTGCTTTTAACTTTTCTCAAAAGAAATTCAAGTGAAAAAGCAGCCCCGTATAGTAAAATACCGCCAATCAGAAAATCAAATGCCGACCAATTTACCTCTTTGGTGAAAGACATGAACATTAGTGGCAATACTAAAACTGCTGATGCAATTCCTAAAATCACAAATAGTCTATTGTTTCGACCTTGTGCAAGTGTTTGATTAGTTATCATCTATATATTTTTAATTAGTATGCTTGATACTACTTAAAACTGCTCCTCATATTCTTTTCTAATTGCAGAATATGCAAATAGCTGGTATGCAACAGATTAAAAGTATCTTTACCAATAGTATGATTATATTTGATAGCTTAGAAGCACAGCAGAAATTATTTTTTAAACTTTTGGGATAAAGGAAAAGAGCCACAAATTTGCTTCATAGGAACACCTTGTGAATTTAGTTTTGATGAGTACACTTCATTTTCCAGGGCCTCAAAGTTTACTAGTTAAAAAAATATAAGCTTGCATCACTTTACATTTTTAATACTCTCAGTTGAACCTTAGCATGTACAGCATTTTTGCGGTATTTTATCAGAGTCACTTTTTAAATGAAGAAAAACCCTGAACAAAAATGTGTTAGCTGTAGTTTTCTATGCGATGCTTAATAACTGCCTATAATGTTTCAAGCTTATTCTAAGGTGTATTTTCTAGTTAGATATTAAGCCAGATTAGGGGTATAGATTCTTAAATTGGAAAATGGAAATCAACGCATTCTCGGATTTTCAAAAAAGTTTACAAGCGTGCTATATTTGGTTTGCTGAAGTGACATCTTTTTGTCATTTTATGCAGTAGTTGACCCTCAAACTAAGCTAATACTTTTAATGTTCGAATTGATGATACCGTATTAATGCTTTTTAGCAGGTCACCGTCACCTATCCACATTTTATTAGTTAAGAGAAGGCTTTGAAAAACCTTCTATTTTGTTCGTATTCGACGCGGGAGCAAAAAT
>JAIULZ010000143.1 GCA_022565805.1 Balneolales bacterium | reverse complement strand
CATTTCCAAGATCATAGGCTTCAAAATAACTAATTGATGCAGTTATTACTACGATGCCAAAGATTAGTATTTATCCAATCCTAAGCATCGCAGTAAATCATAGCCAATCATTCAATCACAAAAATCAAAGTCAAGGCTTACTACTTAATCAACGTCATTTTTTTGGTTGATGTGTAGCTTCCGGCCTGTAGTCTGTACAGATACACACCGCTCGCCAGACGTGAGGCATCGAAACTCAGATTATACGTTCCGGCGCTCTGATGCTCGCTCACCAAAGTAGCCACGCGCTGCCCCATCAGGTTGTACACTTCCAAACGAACATCCGAAGACTCCGGCAAATCGTAGCTAATTTGCGTGGTCGGATTAAAAGGGTTGGGGTAGTTTTGGTTTAGAGCGAAAACTTTTGGCAACTCATTCTCGGGTCCGGTACTTGTAGACATATTTCCAACAGTAACCGTAAAGCGATGATTATCTGACATGCTTATAAAGGTTTCGTCCAGGTTTTGGACGAATTCTATCGGATCAATTTCTGATGCCGTTCCTTCTGAAACAGCCTCGAAAAGGTGATTACCCAATCTCAGATCAGTTGTGATCCCCAAATGATGATCGTGTAGTTCTACTATCCAACCTTCCGGGATGTTCAGCAGCTCTGCTTCGATCTCAAAGGAACCGCTAAAGTTGTGCACATCAAAGCTCATTTCCCTTTCAATTTGTTCAGCAAGTTCACGTGGATAAGAATCCACAACCTGGTAAACCAGTTCTCCTTCACGTTCGCCTACCAGAGCAAGAGCCGCTTGTGTGGGATTAAGTGATGGCAACTTTCGCATATCATATAGATCCCAGTCGTAGGATGCATTTTCATGAAATACCATTCTTGTACCATGGTCGCGAACCGTGTTCCCATTTGCATCTATACCGTTTACCTTAAATACAATATGCATAGGGTCGGGGGTGTTTGTTGGGGCAGGCTCTTCATTTGCAGCAATGGTAACGTTGCCTACTGCTGATCTTTCAACAAAGAAACCACTAAAAGCAGGAATGACCGTGCCGGGAACAAAGCTATCACCATCCCACAACTGAACGCCACCCTGAATTGGACCGGTAACGTTTGTGGCCGGAATAGGGTTTGCAAACGGATTTCCCAACAGGGTAAAAGTGGTAATTGTATTAAGGGGTCTTACCACATCATCTTGGGGTGATACACCTATTGTATTTAAAGAAAATGGAAGAGGAGCAACATTCACTCCGGGTTCAGTGAAGAAGTACCATATCATCCCTTGCCCGGAAACGATGCGCGTGCTAAAATTTGCTGGTGGTTGCCAGCTGGCATCAACTTCTCCTGTACCCGGCTCTGCATTATTATACAAGTACATGTTAGGAGTTGCCTCATCATATCCTGATTCCGCGCCGTAAAATGCATTTGCACCCGTAACGCCTTGCACCTGATTTTGTGCAGCCAGCTCACGAATCCGGATCTGATCGGTGGGCAAGGCCATCACGTTCCATCCGGGCATGCCCATGGTTTCGCTAATGGTATCGTGTACTCCCACGTTGGTTAGATAGAAGCGAATATCCGGAGCATTTCCTGAGGTTCTGCTGGCATAAAAACCGAGCTTAACGGTACCGGAGTAGTCGCTCAAATCTACATAGAAGGTTTCCCCCCCCGGTGTAATCTGATCGCCATCGGCCCCATTTTTTTGGAAGATAACGTTATCTGAAGACCATGTTTCCCCGTTATCTGTTGATATTACAACAGCGAAGGATGATTCTTCAGTTAATTGAGCCGGAGTTGTATTAGGGCTCCAAAGGGTTACTCCCAGATCAAACTTAAGCGTAGTTGCTGAGCCCAGATCATCCAGGTCAATAGACGGCGTAATTAACCAGCGATGAGTTGGATTAGGGCTGGTTGGAGAAACCCAAAGATTTATACGTGCGGCAGGTCCGTTTACAAAAAGAGAGTTAAAGCTCTCTGTTATCCAGTTTGAGCCAGTTGCAGCAGTAAATTCGGTCTCATCAGCTAATATGCCGAATCTGTTCTCCCAGTTTGCCGGCGGCACAGTCTGGAAGTTTTCCACGAATGGTGATCGGATAGTAGGATCGAAGCCGGTACCAGCCAGAGATACTGAAACTTGATTATCATCACCGTCATCAGAAGTCACTTCTATACTTGCTTCAAATGAACCTGCGCTAACCGGGCTGAATGTAGCTGAAACGGTAGCGGTTTCACCTGTGGCAAGCGTTACACTTTCTTCAAGATTTACAAAAGTGAACAATTCTGCCCCAGGACCAGTAATTGAAATATCATCTGGCTGTACCGTTAATGTTCCTCCCCCTGTGTTGGATATCGTAAATACCTGTGAAGCCGACGTATTTCCTACGTTTACAGTTCCAAAATCATGGGTGAGTGGAGTAACGGCAAGTATAGGATTAGCCAAAACCAAAGAAACATCAACATTCGTGTCTGAATCCACGATAGTTAATGTATTTCCGTTTGATGTTGAATATCCGGGAGCTGAAACTGAATAGGTGTAGGTGCCAGGTGCAACAATAGCATCAAATTGGCCTGTAGCATTCGTTGTACCGCTAACTACTTGCATATCTGAGGCATCAAAAACAGTTACCGTTGCGCCTTCCAGCTCACTATCAGTTTCATCAAGCACTGTTATCGTACCAACGTACCTTGTTGTAAGGTCCATACGTATGGCAAGGTTACCAAATTGGGTTCCCGGGTTCGAAGTAAATGCGGTTGGTGATGCCGAATTATTACTTGTATAGTAAACACCGGTAGGCTCCTGATCAAAAGCAATTCCGATATTAGCAGAAGTAAGCTGCCTCATACCAACTAAGTATCGACCAGGTTCGAGTATAACAGGATCAAATAAAAAGGATAAGGTGTTGCCTGCAAAGTCTGAATTACGGGTAAATGTCTGCGTCGTAAGGATTTCAGACTCTACCTCCAGGGTATTTCCATCCAGTTTATATACCGAAAAGTTAAACGTGGAAGTCGCTGTGGCTACATTAGCAGGCCATGCTGCCAGAATAGAAGAGAAGCTTGTCTCTTCCGGAATTTCAAATATGGTCCCGAATAATATAGCACCTGTATTACTGCCTACCCCACTCGCAGCATAGGTTCCGGTATCGCGGGCATAAACTGTTTCGGTAAATGACAGATTAAGATCCGTGCTGAGATTCTCAGTTTCGCCAAAAGAGGTATCAAGCTCAACAGAGACAGTGTATATACCAGGATCAACACCTGCCAGATTGAATTCCGGCGTAGCAGAAATGGTTTGCGTAGTTCCGGTTGGAAAAGGAGTTGTTGTAGAGCCGCTTCCACTGTAAGATGTGGTAGGTTCATCAAAATTTACATCAAATGCGTCATTTGTGGTTACGCCTGCGTTCGAAACAGTTGCCTGTATGGGAAAGGTTGAAGTAAACAGTGAGAGCGGAATTTGGGTATAAACTGTAGAAGCCGATATTGAAAAAACAGGGTCCTCAGGGATTTCATCTATAGTCACATCATCTAACCAAAATCCATTTCCATCGGTTTGCTGATGCCGGAATGCTAAATAGAAATCTTCACCCGAAAAATCTATCAGAGAAATGGTATACTCAAGCCATGTTGAAGCAGGCAGGTTTGCGATATCAATTACCTCCAGCAACTCCGTAAAACTGTCGGGATTAGTATCTGTCGTAGAAAGTCGTATCTCTAAATTGTCTGGTGGAAATGAACCCGCAAACTGTTTTCTAACAAAAAATTTCAAAAACAGATCGGATGTTCCGGAAGATATTTGTGGTGTAATCAGATAGTTATCCGTACTCTGCGCATTCCAAGTACTGAATGCACTCGCTGATCCAGATGGAGTATTGTTTTGCGCAGTACTTCTGGTCCAGATAACCGGGCCGGCAACATCATTTCTTAACCAGCCCGCAGGCGGGAAAGTCGTGCCTTCGAAATCCTCTGTAAAAGGGAAAGTTGAAATCGTTGGGTCCGCAATAGTCGTAAAACTCCTTGTTGGAGTTGGATCTGCAGTTCCTGCATCATTCTTTGCTACAATATTCCAATAATAGGTAGTTTCATATTCAAGCTCAGGAGTATCCCAACTGGTTCCTGCGACGGTATTTACAAGAGGTGGTGTTGGTGATGTCCCGAAATAAATATCATATTCATCTGGCGTGATACCGGCCCCTGCACTCCAGCTTAAAGTAGCATTAATGCTAACATTTTCTTCTTCATCAGCGGGTGAGACCAAAACGGCAGGAGAAGGTTCCGGGCTAGGTTCAAAAACTACCACATTATCGATAGCCCAATACCAGTTAAACCCATTGGCATCATCAAATTCAAACTGAAGCAAAAATTCATCTTCTCCCCCAACAAAGGGCGAAAGATCTATACTTGCGGTTACTGGGTTAAGTACAATATTATCTCCAAACCCGGTAGATGAACCCTGATTTGAACTATAAGTAGTTACGGTTTCCCACGTAACACCATCATCTGTACTTACTCTAACAGAACCTATTTGTGAGCCAAGATGCCGGTATACGTGATCAAAGGTGAGTGTAACCGCAGCAGCATTGTTAGTTGTTATAGGTGATGTTGTAAGCCTGGCTTGTAAATGGTTACCGGAGCCAAGGGCGTCACTATCCGCAAATGCAACATTACCACTCATTGGCGGATTTACACCAGCACGGAACGAATCAAATTGCCATAAAAATTCGTTTCCCTGAACCGAAACATTCGTCCACCCATCCGGCAGACCATCTTCGAAACCTTCTGAGAGAAAGGTATTAGCCATCAAACCCTCATTCATTGGTATGCTAATCAAATTCGCTCTCGTTTCCTCAAAGGCCGATAATAACTCGCGATTCTCAAAAGAATCTGAGACGTTATAGCCGTTCAGATAATCACGAATAATCCGTAATTCAGAATCGGAATACCTATCGATCAGCTCAGGGTTTAAATCCAAAAAGAAAGAAAGTAACTCATGATTATCGCTTTGACTTTCAGGATTAAACCTTTCTTTTTCGTTTCCTACGTTCAGATCTGCCGGCTGTACACTGTTCTGCGCTTTCACCCCCGAAGGAGCAAATAGGAGAGCGCACAAAAAGACTGATATAATAGCCGTTGTGGTACGGATATTTGGTATAGATGATTTCATGGGAGGTATTTTAATGTTTGTAAACCTTTTATATAAAGATTTTGAATGTAAAAAATAAGCATGACATAACGTGCCCATCTGCCGCTTATAAATGATAAAACCAAGATATACGATTAATGAAATGACTCTATATTGAGAGTTTTACGCCAAAAATTAGTATTCTTTAATAAAACTTTTAAAGTAATTATGCAAATTGTAATAAAACCAAAAAAATACTTAAATAAAAGCTACAATTAGTTTTTGTGGTAACTTAACCTCTACCAGAGACTTTACACGCATTTATATCGCACAGAAAGTGGTGTGTACCGAATACAAGATGTATGGTAATCTGCCCGGACACACAGATTGACCGTAAGCATCCTAACGGTCGCTACCCTGCTACTTGTAAATTTGTTTGAGCTATCGAAAGAAAGGGGTTCTAATCAATAGCTTGTGCGGCCTGATTTAAGTTTATAGAAGACCTTGAGGAGCAGCTTTCGCTATTGCTTCAAAACTTACAGTTTCAGAACAGTATTATCAGCTATTATAAATACTTCATCTTTGCCTGATGGCGAAACTACCCCAAGTCCCGTAAATGAGCCAAAAGCCGGGAGCATGAGCTGTTTTTGTGATGATTTGTGCCAGAAACACGACAGTTTCTCATATTGCCTTCCCGGACCTTTAAGGAGTACGCCCGGATGAACGTGTCCGCAGAGTGATGGCTTTTTTGGTGATACAGAATTTCCCTCTGCAACCGGATGATGATTCAGGATGAGGCCGTCATCATCATAGCCCTCCGGCTGCACCTCAAGGCCGGCATCGCGGTAATCTTGCCCATGCAGCACATCGTGATTTCCCTGAATGAGCATCATGTGAACCTCCACGTTTTTCTGCCTCCACTGCGTAAATTCCCGCCATTCCGCGTTGATGTCGCTATGGAATAAATCACCCAGAAAAACAATGCGCTGTGGGTTATGTTCTGTTATGATGGCATCGAGGCGCAGATAGTCTGCAGCGTTGTGTCCGCCAGGCAGCGGAACCCCACCCCTTCGGAAAGTTCCAGCTTTCCCAAAATGAGTATCGGCAAGATAGAGCGTGCTGTTTTCCGGACGAAAAACAGCTTTATCGGCCAGCAGCTGAATATCTATTGCATAATAGCTGAGTAAAAACACAGACTGTTTAATAGTTCTCTACATTTTGTGATTTTTCGGGCACTCGGTTTTAAACAAAATCCCATACGGCAGCAATATTAACTTTGTCATATCTGTGTGCCAGAATATTCCGAAAGTGTATAATCCTTCTGTACTCAGGAATCCTTTCAGCGAGTTTATCAGCATCAAGCCTTTCAAGACGATTTAGTTCTTCACTAATTATATCAAACTCTATTTCGACAGCCAGCTGAAGTATGCGGTCTTCCTGAAATTCTTCAAAGGAGTCCCCTTCTGCGAACTCTATTACTTCCGTACAGGATATCGAAAGGTAGATTAACAGTTTGCGTACACTATGCGGCATACAGCAGCTTTTTCGAGATATTCAATATTTCCTTCGGCGGCTTTTATAGTCATTAATTCATAAATAACGGAAATTTATAACACTTTGGCGTTAGCAAAGTGATTTTACTATGGAATGATTCATATTCCAGAAATTCTATACTATTAAGCAATGGGAAGCTAAAATCCACATTTGAGCAAAGTTTTCAAAAAATCCTTCATGATGTTTCATTTGAAGATTGTTTTTTCTTTTTGCGCTTTCGAAAATATTCCAATACCTCGCTGGCAGACATACCATCGGTGTCTGATGCTATTCTGTCCCTTTCTTTACGGACTGACTTTACACAGTCAAACTTTTTTTTAGTTGGTGTCTTCATAATCAAAGGCCTCTCTGGGGTTTCTTATTTCCAAAGTTTGAAATCCATTTTTAAGATTAACAGAATTATACCCATGTATTCGCTCGATGTTAACAATATGTTTAAAATTCCAGCTCACAAGTAAATCTGCTTTTTGAAGCGTTGCAATCGCGATATGAAAACAATCAGCTCTGCTCGCTTTTCCAACAACGCCTTCTTTTATATACTGTTCACCTAACAAAATGGCCTCTTCCGATAAATCTATATGTTGAAGAATTTTAGCCGGTAATAAATCGACAAATTCAATAACAAACTCAGGAGCCCGTGCTAATTCATCATCCACAACATCTGACTTAAGAAGTCTGATATCGTCTGCAATTACCTGATCAAAAAATTTTTGCGTCCAGTAGCTGAATTCTTCATCAAACTTGCCACCAAAAACGGAAGTATCAACATAAATTGTTCTCATAACTACAATATACTGCAACGATACTTTGCTGACAATAATTTGAAATTCAAAAAACTTTTAAAACGTTGGTTAGTCTGATAGCCGCTGCTTGATAAAGACTTACGATATGAAGCGCTTCTTCAGAATCAATCTCCCCTTTTCTCAATTTCCCTGTATGCCTGTTCCAGGTTTATCATCGGGAACGGATAGTCGTTTCCGATTTCCAGACCGACATTCCGCTGTTGCCCTACGTTCATTCGGTGCGGCTCGTGGATGTATTCATCCGGCACCTGCTTTAGTTCTGGCAGCCAGTGCCGGATATAGGCACCATTGCCATCATACCGCTTGCCCTGACCCACAATATTGAAATACCGGTCTCTCGGATCGTTGCCCACGCCGCTGTTGTAGGCCCAGTTGCCCCAGTTGCTGCACACATCGTAATCGATGAGCATCGACTCGAAATACTCGGCTCCCATCCTCCAGTCGATATTCAGGCATTTTGCCAGAAAGCTCGCCACGTTTTGCCGACCACGGTTGCTCATAAATCCAGTTTCATTCAGCTCCCGCATGTTGGCGTCGATCATAGGAATGCCGGTCTCAGCATTGGCCCACTTCCGGAAAGCATCGGTATCGTGGCTCCATTCATATCGCTTTCCCTTTATGCCCGTGGTATAAAAAAGCTTGCGACCATATTTTAAGGCGATAAACCGAAAATAATCGCGCCAGATTAGCTCAAAAACCAGCCAATAGGTCGAATTATTCTTCTTCCGCTCGCTTTCATACCGCTTCACCTCATGATAAATAAAGCGGGGAGAAATCGTGCCGTTGGCCAGCCATGCCGAAAATTTGGAGGAGTAGTCTGCGCCCAGCATTCCGTTTCGGGTATCTTTGTATTTTTTGAGCAAATCCTGCTGCCAAAAGTAGGTTTCCAGTCGCTTAAGAGCAGCGGTTTCGCCTCCATCAAAAGGAAGCACAGAGCGCTTCGACGGACGATCGGGCTCAATGCCGAAAAAGTCTTCACCGGGAACATTACCAGACTCTTCCATTCCTTTAGGTAAGCCGGGCAAGGATTCGGGCGTTTCGAACAATTCGCGAATCTCGCTGTATTTTTCGGCCTTTTTCCGGAAAGCGGTGAACACATCCGGCAGCTGATCGATTTCCATAGGGAGATCATCTACATGAAAAAGCGTGGCGCCCCAAGCCGAATCTACCTCTACGTTTATCGCTTCCAAAGCTTCATCGAGCGCATCTTCGATTTGTGTTTCTTCATGAGTGGCCTCCTCATGATAGCTCACCAGCCCGATTTCGTACTTTTTGCACAATTCGGGAATCAGTTCTTCCGGTTTTCCTTGCAGGATGATGAGATCCGAGCCCTTAGCGCGCAGATTTGCCCGTAAATCCAGAAGGGAGTCAATCAAAAACTTGAGCCGAAACGGCCCGGTTTTGGGGAATCCGAACGGGGTGTTTTCGAATTGGCGCGGATCAAAAATATAGACCGGGAGCAGGGAGTCCGCATTTTCAAGGGTGATGTGCAGCGCCTCGTTATCGTGCAGGCGCAGGTCGTTGCGAAACCAGAGCAGGGTGTTCATTAATTCAGTTAAATAGTTACAATAAATGGCAACAGTGCCGGGGTTATAGTTTTTCTACAAATCAGATAGAATATCATACGACGAACAACACAAGATTGAAAATAACCGTGCCCAGCTCATTTATTCGACCTTACAGAAAACTTTTATACCATGTGACAAAGTCAATTCCCCAACATGCTAATTGCATTTGTTAAATACACTCAACCAAAGCACCTGATACCTGTAAATTGAATCCCCTTATTTCACGAGCGTCATTTTCCCGGAGAGGATTTCGTTGCCAGATGCGAGCCTGTATACATAGAGTCCGCTCGCTCTGTTTCCGGAATTCCACTCTATTTGATGAGTGCCTTGCTGCATGAGGCGGTTGCTGATAAGGCTTTCTACAAGTCTGCCCTGAATATCATAAACCTCGAGAGTGGTCTGAGCCGATTCGGGTAGCTCAAAAGAGATAACTGTTGCAGGGTTAAACGGATTCGGATAGTTGGGATGCAGAATTACACGATTTGCAATTTCGGGCACATCTTCGTCTATGCTTGTGAAATTGTTCTGTGTGCGTAAGAAATAGTTTGTGCTGGAATAAGCGTATATGTAACCGTTTGAAGATTTTA
>JAIULZ010000142.1 GCA_022565805.1 Balneolales bacterium | reverse complement strand
TGCCCGCCTTCTTCCTTGGAGCAAAAATAAAATCCTCGAATAGATAGCCTATACTGCAGTTTTATTTTTGCTCCGATGTCGAATACGAACAAAATAGAAGGTTTTTCAAAGCCTTCTCATATTCATATTTAAAAATGACTGGATTTATTGCTTTTGCATTTGTTCGCTCCAAAACGTTATATCCAGTATTTCTAAAAGTTAAAGATGCTGATCAATCCAATAGAGGATGTTTTTTGGCATGTTACAACCCGGCCCAATGAATAGTTCTTCAAAGCCTTATAAATAATAAAAACCAAACGTTTGCTGCCATGGTGGTCACCTTATTCTAATTGCCGTAAAGTGCATTAGGTTAGGTTAGTCTTGTTTTGTAGGCAGAATCATCATGCAAAGACGTTTTCACTCAAAAAAAATAATCTATGCAGTTCGAAAATGTTTCATTTTTGGGGCTTGAACCCCCCATATCAAGCTATATACTTTCTATCGGAGTTGCCGTCTTAATTCTGGTGGTGGGTTTATGGATTGTTAAGTTTATTACGGTAGGAATTAAAAAGGCGCTCGAGAAATCCGAAACTGATGTAACCCTGCGTACTTTTCTCATAAGCCTTTCGTCTATTTTGCTCAAGCTAATGGTTTATATAACCGCATTGAGTATGCTTGGCATCGAAATGACGGCCTTTATCGCCTTTATTGGTGCTGCTGGTTTAGCCGTAGGCTTGGCGTTATCGGGTACGTTGCAGAATTTTGCCGGCGGTGTAATGATTCTGTTGTTTCAGCCTTTTAAAGTAGGCCACTTTATAGATGCTCAGGGATTTATGGGCTCGGTTAAAGAAATTCAGATTTTCAGAACGGTGCTTAACACACCAGATAACAAAATAATCATGATTCCTAACGGACCGCTGTCGACGGGTTCTATTACTAATTTCTCATTGATGCCAACTCGCCGTGTTGACTGGACTTTTGGAATTGGCTATGGCGATGATATTGAAAAAGCATATTCGGTTATAAAAAAGCTGCTTGCAGAAGATGAGCGCATCCTTAGTGAACCGGCTCCGTTTTTGGCGCTTAAAGAACTGGGCGACAGTTCTGTGGATATTACGGTTAGGGTATGGGTAAATGCCCCTAACTTTTGGGGTGTATTCTTTAGTATGAACGAAAAAGTATACAAGACGTTCGACAAAGAAGGCCTCAGTATTCCATTCCCGCAAAGAGATGTGCATTTGTATAAGCACGATGCATAAATAGTTTAAATATGAATGCATTTGGCTTTGGCCTGCATAAATCATAAAAAAAGCTGCTCTGTATTGCTACGGGGCAGCTTTTTTATTTAAACTATTTTTCTAAAAGAAAACGCTTCAATTAAAAATAATATCGGATACCAAAACCGCCGTTAGCAGAAAAATCGGTTCCTGGCATAAGGTCTAAAATCGGAGCCACTTCGATAAAGAGCTCTACAGGGTCATTTGCGAAGAAGTAGTTGAGCCCTAACGGGAAACGAATACCAATTTTATCGTCACTGTTTTCGCGAATTTGGAAACGGGTACCAATTCCGTAATAGATACCCATGTTGCCTTTTTCTACAGTAATGAAATTGAAGTTGTGTAGCTGGTAATCTACATGTAAGTGCAGGTGGTTAGATCCGCTAAAAGACCAGGCTAAACCGGCAGCAAAAGCGCTGGTATTCGATGTCCATATTTTGGGTGAAAGCCCGGTTGGCTCTCCTAAGATAACGCCGATACCAAAGTTGTTGTTACCTCTATTTTGGGCTTCAGCCTGTTGTGGCGCTGCCATAAAAACAAGCATAAACAGAATGGCAGATAAAGTAATGGTGTGAAAAGATAATTTCATTCTAATTATGATTAAGTGTTGGTTATAAATTGTGGATGAAAATTGTTGAGTAAAACGGCATTTTCCTTGAAACCGAAATATATCATACATTTATTTTTGCATGAAACAGATTCCTTTATCCGTCGTTTTTTGCGAGCAATAAATTGACTTAAAAAAGGCTGCTGACAAAATCGCCTTTAACTTTTTAGAGATAACAGTCTGACCCAAAACCGCATTTCTGTAAACCTGTGCAGAAGTTTACAGTCTTTTATTGTAATTCTATCCCAAAGTCGATATTTGCACTCAGCCTTTACGCCCAAATTTGCTAATTATTTTGTATAGCCAGCTGCTTAAATAACTACAGCCTCAAATTAAACGGTTTAGTATAACCGTTAAAATGAAATGGGTTCACTTATCCATTTCAATACACCTATTACACAAGCTACATCTCTAACACACAAAATGGTTAACACGCAGTACCATACTGCTGTTAAACAATGCTCTGTACAAAAAACACATTTTTATGAGAAGCCTTTTAAGCCCCATTTTGAAGGCAATGAATTTGCAAAAGTATATAGTAACAATGTACGACAAAGCAAGCTCATAAAACTTGTTCTGTATAAATATACTTTACTCATATTTACTGCATCTTTTTGAAGATGCCGATGCTATTTGCAATGGCAGCTACAAGTTTTGGATGGGTGGGAAATACCCGTAAGCATTGCTTAAACCCCTGCATTACGCACATTGTCGAGATAGAATCTTTTCAGGGCATCCTGTGAGAAGCCAAGGTAGTAGAGCAGGAAAATAATAGTAAAGATAAACTGAAGCTTCACGAATCCATTTTCCCGGTATTTGCGGGCCGATGTATACACAAAATCATTAAGGATACAGAATGTTTTTCTTTTTCGAAGTCTGCGTATAAACTCGTTGTCTTCCATTACGATATGATCCTCTCTAAACCCCCGGGTTTCCTTAAATACATTGGCAAGTACGAACAAGCTTTGGTCTCCAAAACGAAAGGGTAACAAGTCGAAGCGTGTAAACCAGGAATAAAAACGCATCAAAACGTTTTCCTCATCGAAACGTAGCCTGAAACAGCCCGATTCATAGCCTTTTGCTACAGCCGATATCAGTTGAGATGAGGTATTCTGCGGTGGCAAAGTATCGGCATGTAGAAAATATAAAATATCGTAAGTGGCATGTGCAGCGCCAAAATTCATTTGATTCGCTCTGCCTCTGCGGGGAGATTGCAACACGTTTCCGCCCAGTTTTTCAAGGATATTGCCAGTACCATCGGGGCTTGCAGCATCACAATAAAGCACCTCAACAGGTACAGGGCTTTTGCGCTGTAGTTCAAACAGGCGCTCTACAAGCTGTTCTATAATATCTGCTTCGTTATAAACTGGAACAATAATACTAATTCCTGTATTCTTCGCTTTCTCACTCCGCTTTTTGAAATCTGTATTTGCAAGCTGTGGGTTAAGACGGCTCATCTGTAAACTCAAACTCTTTTAAATCGTCTAATTTTTCTTTAAATGCAAAATAATCTTCAGGAGTATCGGTATCGCGCAGCTCTTCGAGCAGACCGTAGCTTAGCGCTTTATTACGAATTAGTTTAAGAGTCCGTTGTAAAACCTGCTCGTGACTCCAATCCGGGAAATCGAAAACGAAAAGGTGATCCGGATTTTTTAATCCTATCAAATAGTAGCCACCATCTCGAGCCGGGCCTGCAACAACTTCACAAATATCTAACATGGTGTAAGCTTGCTTAATATGAGTATCGAGCAGTTGCGGGCAATCGCTGCCTATTATGCATACCTTTTCGCAGCCTTCCGAAAAAGTTTTTTCAAAAGCATGGCGCATTCTTTGTCCAAGATGATCACCCTGCTGCGGGAAAATCTTGTATTCTGTTGTATTGTAGGGTGATGGCATCCCAATGGTATCAACATCACCCCCGAAAAAAAGGAAGATCTGTGTTTCGTTTAGTAGTTCCTGCGTAAGGGAAAGGGTATGGCCGAGTAATTTCCGGTAAATACTAAGCGCACCTCTTTTACCAATTGCTGGTATTAATCGGGTTTTTACCTTACCCGGCACAGGATATTTCAGAAATACAATAAGCGCGTTTTTTTTCAAGCGTTTTTCAATTTGGTTAACATTCTGCATCTCTTGCAGATTAAATTAAGTGGTGGCACCGCCACAACTGCTTCCTGCCCCGGCAGTGCATCCGAAACAATGCTGATTAATCCGAACAGAGCGCTTCATAAGTAACTCCGGATTAAAATCGCGAATATGCGCACTATCTGCTGCATCAACAGGTATTTCAAGCATCTGGTTAAAATCGCAATCATATAGTTTGCCATCCCAACTAATTGAAAGGGTATTCCTGCACATCACATTAGCTGCCGCCGATGGATTGTAGGCCTCTACCAGCTTTTGCATATATGTATCCAGATTTTCGGACTCCAGTAAGTATTCTAAATAGCGACTTATCGGCAGATTCGTAATGGTAAATAGCTCGTTGAACTCAATACCATGCTTTCGGCGAAGATTATTTTTAAAATCGGCCTCAAGTGCTTTCTGGTCGGCGGGTAAAAAGGCGCCTGCCGGGTTGTACACCAAATTTAACTTTAAGCCTGTGCCCTCTATCCCAAAACCTTTTTCGTTGAGAACTTTAAGCGCTTCCACAGAACGGTCGTAGGTGCCAACACCCCTTTGTTTGTCGGTTGTAAACTTGTTGTAGAAGGGGAGACTACAGGTTACGTTTAGTTTGTGCTCCTTAAAAAAATCGGGGAAGCTACGGTATTTAGGGTTGGTAACAAGAATTGTAAGATTAGATCTCACAATAATTTCTCTGCCTGATTTGCTAATTTGTGAGACAAACCAGCGAAAATCGGGGTGCATTTCGGGAGCTCCACCGGTTAGGTCTACTGTTTTGGCATCAATCTGATCTATAGCATGTATACAATGCTCCAGGTTTTCCCTGCTCATCATTTCTTTGCGGTCTGGTCCGGCATCAACATGACAGTGGCGACAGGTCATATTGCACATGTAGCCGAGATTCATCTGGAAAATATCGATTCCGCTGGGTTTAAGAGGGAACAGGCCCGACTGCTCCAAAAGCTGACCAAAGCGTGGCAGCGTACACATTACCGGGCTATATGTATTTAAAATTGAGATTTGTTCTGCCGGATCCATAAGCTTATGGGACCGGGACTTTAAAGAAGAAACTTTCATCGTGTACTTTTGCTATTAATGAAATATGTCTAGCCTGTCTTAAAGCAATGCCAGTGTTTCCGTTGCAGGCTAAAAATGATGCATAAATGGAAACACCGGCTTATTGCTACGTTTAAGCGCGTAGATCTACGCCTGAGAATTAAATTCTCGGGATTCTGACCTACATTCCAATTTTTTTTGCTTTGTTCATCATCTGTACCCCGTGTACGAGAGAAGCTCCGCCACGAATAGCGCAGGCAACATGCACCGCTTCCATCATTTGGGCTTCATTTGCTCCTTTTTCGAGAGAAGTTTCTGTATAGGCATCGATACAGTAGGGGCATTGTACAGCATGAGCAACCGCAAGGGCGATCAGGGCTTTTTCGCGCGCAGTAAGCTCGCCTTCGGCAAATACGGAGCCATAGTAAGAGAAGAATTTTTCGGCTAGCTCTGGTTCAAATTCAGCAATATCGCCGAATTTTTTCAGGTCTTTAGGGTCGTAATAAGATTGACTCATTTGTTATGGATTTTAGGAGAAGGTTTTTCAAACCCTCCCTTGTTGAGTAGAAAAAAGGAAGTTCGTACGATCTGTTAGATTGCAAGCTTATTAAGCAGATTTACTTTTAAACACAACATTTAGTGAATAGTTCTGCGAATTATTCTTAGTAACAGTTTACGGAAACTACCAGCAATCGGATTAAACGGTATAGCAAAAACTGCAAAAAGGTTGTTCAAATAAAGATTAAAACAATAAACCATCT
Source organism: Balneolales bacterium (assembly GCA_022565805.1). GTDB lineage: Bacteria > Bacteroidota > Rhodothermia > Balneolales > Cyclonatronaceae > Cyclonatronum. The sequence goes on along the minus strand of JAIULZ010000142.1, from coordinate 3,894 downwards.
TAAGTACGTAGCCGTTCAAAGGGAAGTCTTATGTTAAGAAATTGTCAACAAAGGTGAATTTAACAGTAAGGTAATAAAGTCGTTAAGGTCAGTTGGTATCATTAGCCGACTGCAAAAGTGCAGCTATTATTGACTAAAAATTAGAAATATATAATTCACCTATGAAATCATATTCGTTACTATTTATACTCATGCTGTTATTCCCGGTTGCGGTTTGGGGGCAGGGGGTCACAACTTCCTCGCTAACCGGAGTTGTAACAGATGATACCGGTGAGACTTTACCCGGAGCTAATATTACGGCAGTTCACGTACCATCCGGAACTTCTTATGGCACTACAACACGTATGGATGGCACCTATCGAATAAATAACATGCGTGTCGGTGGTCCTTATACGATAACCGTATCATTTATTGGATATCGTACATATATCGTGGAAGAAGTTTTTCTGAGACTGGGTGAAACATACAATCAGTCGGTAAGGCTAAGTTCTGAGGATGTTGAGCTGGATGAACTCGTGGTTACCGCAATTGGCGATCGGGTTTTTAACCAGGAAAGAACCGGTGCCAGTACCAATGTAGACCGCAACCGGATTGCGAGCGTACCAACTATTACCAGAAGTATAAACGACCTTACCCGCCTTACGCCGCAGAGCAGCGGCACTAGTTTTGCCGGGAGAGATAACCGGTTTAACAACTACACGGTGGATGGAAGCGTATACAATAACAACTTTGGTTTGGGAGACGCTCAGTTTGCCGGTGGTAACCCTATAAGTCTGGATGCTATTGAAGAAGTGCAAATTAACCTTGCACCTTATGATGTTCGCGAAGGTGGCTTTACCGGTGCAAGCGTAAATGCAGTTACCCGTAGTGGAACAAACGAGTTTACAGGCACAGGATATATCTTTTACCGAAACCAGGACTTCGTTGGAACAAAAATTGGTGATAATGAAATTTCGGTCGACGATTCCTTTACAAGAACCGTTGGTGCTTCTGTAGGCGGGCCTATTATTCGCGACAGGTTGTTCTTTTTTATAAATGTAGAGCAGGAAGAAGCCGATAATCCCGGCGATAATCGGCTTGCGCTTCGTCCGGGGCAATCTCCTGATGGTTCTCAAATTTCTCGTGTTCCGTTAGAACAAGCTCAGTTTGTGCGGGATCAGCTAAGAGAAATTTATGGGTATGATCCAGGAATTTTCGAAAGTATTCCGTTCGAAAACAAGGCCACACGTATAAATGCTCGTTTAGATTACAATATTTCTGCTAACCATCGTGCCATGTTGCGTTTTAACATGTTTGATCAGTTTAGGGATATTCTGGTTAACGGGAACAGTATTCGTGGCTTTCCAGGCTCAGAACGATACAGAAATACAAACCGCTCTGGCCCCGAAGCTCTTACATTCAGAAATGCTCATTATTCTACAGACTCGCAGGTTACTTCGCTTGTTGCCGAGCTAAACTCTACTTTCGGGAACAGTATTACAAACAGTTTTCGAATTGGTAATACATGGGCTGTGCCACAGCAACGCAGCGTGCCGGGTGGTGATGTGTTTCCGTTTATAGAAGTAATGGAGCCACAAGGCGGAAACCCGAATGTGTACTATATGTCTATGGGTAATGAACTTTTTACCGTTGGTAACCTGCTCGAAAACGATACGTTTAACGTGTCGAATACCTTAACTTATTTTGCGGGTGCACACACTATTACAGCGGGCTTTAACTTCGAGTATATGACGTTTGCTAATGCATTTAATCCAGTTTGGAACTCCTGGTACCGCTACGCAAGCTACGACGATTTTGTGCGTTCAGTAATTGAAGGCGACCAAAGCGTTCGCCCTTCACACTTCGCTATCGGCTATACATTTGATGAAGAAAACCCTGCTACATTGCCTTTAGACGAGGTTTCTTTTTCACAAATCGGACTCTATTTGCAGGATGAATTCATGGTGTTGCCAAATCTGAAGTTGACCGCTGGTTTACGTGTAGATTTACCATTTTATCCAATAGATGCACCCCGAAATTCTGCGGTTGAGGGTCTTAATCTTTCCATCCCGAATCCACGTGGTGGCAGCAATATAACGCCAGATGTAAGTGATTTTCCAAAATTAAACCCGCTTTGGTCGCCACGTCTTGGCTTTAACTGGGATGTCTTCGGGGATCGTAGTACACAGCTTCGTGGTGGATCGGGGGTGTTCTCGGGCCGTTTGCCATTCGTTTGGATTTCAAACCAGATTAACGGAAACGGAGTGCAGCGTGGGCAAAGAGGTTATTTCGCCGACGATTGGGGATCTGGCGATGCACCGGCGTGGCAAGGTTTCCAGTCCGATCCGAATGTATATCGTCCCGACCCGGCAACACTTAGCGCAGAAATCCCAAATCAAATTAACGTAACAGATCGTAATTTCAGACTGCCACAGGTTTGGCGCTCGAATCTTGCTGTAGACCAGCGTTTGCCTCTTGATATAGTTGGTACCTTAGAATTGATTTATGCCCGCGATTACAATAGTCCGCTTGCTGTAAATCTGGCACATCAGCCAACTGGAGAGTCTGTTAATATTGGCGGTAACCAATATGGTTTATACACGCAGCAATTACCCGGAGCCGAAGGTACACCCCTTCGTGAAGTGTATTATCTCACCAATATTAACGAAGGCTCGTACGTATCTGCGAACGTAGGTTTGGAAAAAATCTTCGACTTTGGCTTGTTTGCCAGCGTAAACTACACTTGGAGCCGCTCACGTGATTACGGCCTTATCGGTGGTTCACAGGCTCAGTCGCTATGGCCAAACGTGGTTCGTGAAGACAGAAACAACCCCGAGGCTGGTTTCTCAAGATTTGATACTCCTAATCGTATCGTTGCACAGCTGAGCTACGATACAAGACTCATAAGTAGAACGCTACCAACGTCGGTATCTTTAATTTATATCGGCGGGGATCAGGGGCGTTACAGCTACACCTATGCAGGCAACTTTGGTGATGGTGCCGGAGTTCGGTTGATGTATGTTCCGCGCAACTTTGATGATGCGCAGCTTATAGATCTCCGGGACAGCGATGGAAATGTAGTGCGCACTGCCGCGCAGCAGTGGTCCGACCTGAATGCCTTTATCGAGAATGATCCTTACCTAAGTAGTAAACGCGGTGAAGTTACCGAAAGAAATGGCGCTAAGCTCCCATGGCTGCACCGCTTCGACCTCCGCATTGCACAAGATGTAAGCATTTCTCAGCACAGGCTTCAGCTTAGCTTCGATATACTCAACATAGGAAACCTGATCAATAATACATGGGGAGTAAGCCGCGTGCCTGTTCAGGAAAACCTGCTTACATTTCAGCGTAATGAAGTAGATGCTGATGGGAACGCCGCTTTTACGGTAAATTACACAAGTACAGGCGAGTTGGGCACCGATACGTTCAGAAATAATATAAACATAAATAATACATGGAGCGCACAGGTTGGTGTTCGATATATTTTTAACTAACTGGTTCTTCAACATAGTGCAGGGAAATTTACTGTACGAATACGCTTTATTTACTGCAGCTTAGAAACTGTTTAGGTTTAAACCCCAAAAAGCGCCGTTTGCAATCTCTGCAATCGGCGCTTTTTGCATTAAAGACCAGATTATCACGCTTATGTAAGAAAATTTAAAAGCTTTTCAACCTGTACACGTAATTCATATAAATATTCTACATTGCTTCTGTCGTGTGCCATTCCAATACTAATACCTTAAATGGCCGCAAAAGTGATAGAAGAGTTTGGGGCTACTCGGCCTCATGGTATATAGCCACAATCGTTTTATTAGTAGAAGGCTTTGCAAAACCACTCTTTTGCCCGCCTTCTTCCTTGTAGCAAAAATAAAATCCTCGAATAGATAGCCTATACTCCGGTTTTATTTTTGCTCC
>JAIULZ010000141.1 GCA_022565805.1 Balneolales bacterium | reverse complement strand
CTCCATTCCCGTAACCAATTGGGGCTCTTCGACTTTTAACCGGACACTACTGATACATGGATTAAAAAATCTGATAACGAAAAAAGGCATACAGATTAGTTTCTGTATGCCTTTTTCTATAAATACTGTCCTAACTGTAAAAGGTGTCTATGAAAAAAATCAGGCTTCTTTAGAAGATGATGTTGTTTCCTCTTCAGTGCTGTCAGAATCTGAGTTCTCGTTTGTAGCTTTAGTCGCAGAATCTTTAGCTGGCTCAGGATCTTTCCATTCAAAGGTTAGATTATCCCTCGAGGCATTCATTTTTATTCGTATGGTTGCACCTTCTGTTTTTTCGGAAGATAAAAGCTCTTCCGCAAGAGGATCTTCAACATACCGCTGAATAGCTCTCTTTAGCGGACGTGCTCCGTATTTCGGATCGTAACCTTTATCGCTCAGAAACTCTTTAGCGCCTTTGGTAATTTCAACGCTGAAGTTAAGGTCGCGAATGCGCTTGAAAAGCAAATCGGCCATATTGTCGATAATTTTGAATATGTCTTCCCGCTCTAGTGGCTTGAACACAATTACATCATCTACACGATTCAGAAATTCCGGATTAAATACTTTTCGTAAAGCATCCTGAATTACGGATTTCATCTTAGCATAGTCGAAGGCAGACTCGGCCGGATTAAAGCCAATACCGCGTCCCAAGTTTTTGATATCACGAGCACCAATATTGGAAGTCATGATAATTATGGTATTCCTGAAGTCAACTTTATGGCCGAGCGAATCGGTAAGAACACCATCATCCAGAACCTGAAGAAGCAGGTTGAATACATCGGGATGTGCTTTTTCGATTTCATCGAGTAAGACTACCGAGTATGGCTTACGGCGAACTTTTTCGGTAAGAATACCGCCTTCTTCGTAGCCCACGTAACCGGGAGGAGCACCAACGAGTCTTGAAACCGAAAACTTCTCCATATACTCCGACATATCAATGCGAATGAGCGCATCGTCTACGTCGAACAGGTACTTAGACAAAGATTTTGCGAGCTCTGTTTTACCAACCCCGGTAGGTCCGAGAAAAATAAAGGAGCCAATTGGTCTTGCAGGATCTTTTAGCCCTGCCCTTGTACGCTGTATGGCTTTTGTGAGCTTAACGATGGCTTCATCCTGACCTATAACTTTGCCGGTTAGCTCATCGCGCATTTTAAGAAGCTTTGCTCCTTCACTTTGCGCAATTTTAGAAACCGGAATTCCAGTCATCATTCCAATTACCCTGGAAACATCTTCTTCAGTTACATCAAAAACAATCTTTTCAGATTCCAGCTCCCATTCCCGCTGAGCGCTTTCGAGTTCTTCCATCAATTTCTTTTCGGTATCGCGTAGTCGTGCAGCATCTTCAAAACGCTGCCTTTTAACCATATTATTTTTCTCGAGAGTTGTTTTCTCAATTTGCTCTTCGAGATCAATTATATGCTGAGGAACCGTGATATTTGAAAGGTGAACACGGGCTCCGGCTTCATCTAACGCATCGATAGCTTTATCTGGCAAGAAACGATCTGTTACATATCTGTCGGTAAGTTTTACGCAGGCATTTATGGCCTGTTCGGTATAGTTTACCGAATGATGTTTCTCGTATTTACTCTTAATTTGATTTAAGATGATTACGGTTTCATCGGCTGTTGTGGGATTAACCATAATCTTTTGGAATCTACGCTCAAGTGCACCGTCTTTTTCTATAAACTGACGATATTCGTTAAGCGTTGTTGCTCCAATAGCCTGTATATCGCCTCTAGCAAGGGCGGGTTTGAGCATATTTGAAGCATCCAAAGAACCGGAAGCTCCTCCAGCACCTACAATTGTATGAAGCTCATCGATAAACAGGATAACATTAGTAACTTTTTCAAGTTCATTCATAACCGCTTTCATTCGCTCTTCGAACTGTCCGCGATATTTTGTACCTGCTACCAGCGCAGCAAGGTCGAGTGCAACTACGCGCTTATCGTATAATACACGGGATACCTTACGCTGTACAATACGAATAGCCAGACCTTCGGCAATAGCTGTTTTCCCAACACCGGGTTCGCCAATAAGAACCGGATTATTTTTCTTGCGCCGGCTTAGTACCTGAGCTACTCGCTCAATTTCTTTTTCACGGCCTACAATAGGATCTAATTTAGATTCTTCTGCCAGCTTGGTAAGATCCCTGCCGAAATTGTCTAATACTGGGGTTTTTGTCTTTTCCATTTTTCTGCTCTCACTGCTTCCTGAAGATGGTTTATAACTTTTAGACGGAGGTATTTCTGATGTGGAAACGGTTGATCCCGAATCGGAACTCTCTCTGGGTTTACCTGAAATTATAAGGTCGAGTTCTTCTCTAACTCCATCATAACCTACGTTAAATTGCTGTAGTATTTGAGCCGCAATGTTTTCGTCATCCCGGAGTAGAGACAGCAGAAGATGTTCTGTACCTATGGTTTCGCTTTTGTAAAGTTTGGCTTCCAGGTATGTGATGCGAAGAACTTTTTCGGCCTGTTTGGTCAGGGGAATATTCCCAACGGTTACGGATCCGCCGGTTCCACGCACAGTTTCTTCAATAGTTTTCTTTAGCTTAAAAAGATCGCAATTGAGGTTTTTAAGAATTTTAACAGCAACGCCATCACCCAGGCGAATAATCCCGAGGATAAGGTGTTCTGTGCCAATGTAATCGTGCCCTAATCGTAAAGCTTCTTCACGACTAAACTGAATTACATCGCGCACTCTGTTTGAAAAATTTCCCTCCATAATAATTCTACGTATAAAAAGGTTTAGTTGGCATCATAGCTTTGCATGATAACGAACAAAGATTTGCAATAGTTCGTATGCAATGTATGATACGAACTACGTAAAATCAAGCAGAGGTGAGCGAAAAGGGTATTTTAAAAGAGTGATTTGCCAGTCATCTCTTTTGGCTGTTCCAATTTGAGTAATTTTAGCAGTGTAGGGGCAACATCTGCCAATATTCCATCTGTGCGAAGTTTTCTATGTTTTTCAGTTTCACTTACTAATATACATGGTACGGGTACAGTTGTATGAGCAGTATGGGGGCTTCCGTCTTTTTCATACATACAATCTGCGTTGCCATGGTCTGCAATAATAAGTGCATGATAACCGTGCTTTAAGGCAGTAGTTACTACACGATTTAATTGTATATCTACTGCTTCAACAGCTTTTACGGCAGCATCAAAATCTCCGGTATGTCCTATCATATCGGGATTTGCGAAGTTAAGTACCACGGCATCAAACTTCTCTGACTCCAAAGCTGCGCACAGTTTGTCGCCTACTTCCGGGGCACTCATTTCTGGTTGAAGGTCGTAGGTAGCAACTTTTGGACTCGGGACTACAACTCTCTCTTCGCCCGGGTCAGGGGCTTCTATGCCACCGTTGAAGAAATAAGTAACATGTGGGTATTTTTCGGTCTCGGCAATCCGAAGTTGCCTAAGACCTGCATTCGATACAACTCTTCCGTAGGTATTTACCAAATCTTGTGGGGGATAGGCGACTCCTACGTGCTCAAAAGTAATATCGTATTGTGTTAGAGAGTAGTAATTTAAGTTGAGATTCTGAACTGGAAACTCACTAAAATTATTTTCGCTAAGTGCTCTTGTAATTTCTCTGGCCCGATCTCCGCGTATGTTAAAAAATATGACGGTGTCTTCGGGTTCTATTCGGCTTTCGGGGCTACTATTGATAACAGATGCTTCTATAAATTCATCCGTTATTTTTTTTGCATACATATTTTCAAGTGCACTTTCTGCGCTTTCGAAATGCTGCCCATCACCTTTTGTAAGTAAATGATACGCCTTTGATACTCTTTCCCAGCGGTTGTCTCTGTCCATGGCGTAATAGCGACCGATAACACTTGCAATTTCGCCGCAACCTATGGCAGCTGCTCTTTTTTCAAACTGCTTTACGTAGTTAATACCGGAATGTGGAGCTGTATCGCGTCCGTCCATGAATGCGTGTACATACACATTCGATATTTCGTAAGCTTTACAGAGACGAAGCAAGGCATAAATATGCTCGTTATGGCTATGAACCCCACCATCAGAAAACAATCCCATTAAATGGATTTTGCCCTTTTGTTTTCCTTTGCTTACCGCTTCTTTTAAAACAGGATTGGCAAAAAAATCGCCTGTTTTAATTGAATTATTGATTCGCGATAGCTCTTGCCAAACAATACGCCCAGCGCCAATGTTCAGGTGCCCTACTTCAGAATTGCCAAATTGACCTTCAGGTAAACCTACAGCTTCGCCCGATGCAAGAAGACTTGTGTTTGGGTAGTTCTTAATCAGCGAGTCGTAGAAAGGCGTATTTGCTTTATCAACTGCACTAACATTTTTATCGGCTGCGACTCCGTAACCATCGAGTATTACCAGCAGGGCACGAGACATAAGAAAGAGAGATCAAATAAAAAAAATCAGGAAAGGCTGTTTACGTGTCTTACAAGGTTCGACTTTTTGTTGGCGGCGTTATTTTTATGAACAATACCTTTAACTGCCATACGATCGATGTAAGAAACAGCATCTTTTAGCGAATCTTCGGCTGAAGTTTTCTCGGTGGCACTTAGAACTCTTTTGTAGAGGGTTCTCATTTTAGAGCGAAGTGCTCTGTTGTGTAGTCTTTTTTTCTTGTCCTGACGTACGCGTTTGATTGAAGACTTGTGCTGTGGCATGTTTTGAATTTTTATTAAAAGGGAATAAATGATTTTGTAAATAGCTCGGAAAAATAAGATTTTTGACAGTGCTTATCAACTTGAATTTAATTTCACCCTATATTCTTTTAAAGTGATGATAATGCATCGAATAAAGCATGCATACCGAATTTTTATTCTTGGTCAGTTTTTTTTTAAAACTAGAGAGCAGACGTTGTTATATTTAATTTGTTGCTCAAAAGTCACGTCATAACTGGTTTAGAAAGATTAAGTGGTGTTTTATCAATTTTTGTGCGATAAAATATGTCTGAAATATCGCTTGTTGGCTATTTTCTCTTGTTGGCATATATGTAACTACCCCAAAAAAACTATCCAAATTAATCCCAATGTAATGATTGTTACCATAGATGGCCCCGCAGGCTCCGGTAAAAGTTCTACAGCAAAAGCCCTGTCCCGGAATATAAACTGGTTTTATTTAGATTCAGGAGCTTTATATCGTACGTGGACTCTTCTCTACTTAATGGGTGGAGGTGATGAGCAGGCGTTTAAAGATGTAATTGATATACACGATGTAGAAATGAAAGTTGAAGGCACAGATGTATTTCCAGTTCTCAACGGCGAAGAAGTTGGAAATGAAATACGAGCGCAGCATATTTCAGAAAATGTTAGTCGTGTTGCTGCCATGGATAGAGTTAGAGAACGTGTTAATGCTGAAATGAGGCGCCTGGTTAAGAAGCATAATTTTGTTGCTGATGGACGCGATCTCGGCTCTGTGGTTTTTCCAGAGGCTGATGTTAAGTTTTTTATGACCGCTAATCTGGAAGAAAGAGCACAGAGAAGGTTTAGGGAAATGCATAAAGCGGGTCAAAAGGCCGATTTAGACCAAATTCGCGATAATATAAAAGACAGAGATGAAGCAGACAGCTCTCGTGCAACAGCACCACTGATAAAGCCGGAGGGTGCAATTAATATAGATACAACTGGATTAAGCTTTGATGAACAGGTAGAGAAAATTGAACAAATTCTGCGGGAAAAGCTTAATCTTTCTTAAAGTCTTAATGAAGTACATTGTTTATAAAGCCTTCTTTTAGTAAACAAAAAATAATTGTATATTTAAGGCCATCTGAAAACCGATAAATAGTTTTTTGGATGTAAATCACATAAAATTAACATTAACCCTAATCCCTCCGCCAATAAAAATATTGAGCTGAGCGGCTATATTTAATAGGAAAATTCATTCATGTCAGATGAGTTAAAAAAAGAAACTCAGGAAGAAAACGCGATTACAGATACCGAAGCAACCCAAGCCGAGGCTGTTACACAAACTGAATCGACTGAGAACGAAAACGAAACTGTTGCCGTAAAAACACCGGCCGAAACACAAGCTGCTATCCCTACATTTAGTGGTCAACGTGGTTCTAAAGTTTATACCCTAGAGGAATTACAGGAAGCATCAGAAGATTATTCAGACGATGAATATCATAATATGGTGCAGATGTATGAGGGAACTCTTACATCTATTACAGAAAAAGAAATTGTTACAGGTCGTGTTGTTTCTGTAGACGAAAAGTATGTAATCGTAGACATCGGGTTTAAGTCTGAAGGTATTGTACCGATTAACGAGTTCAAGAGCTCAGACGAAGTTAAACCCGGCGACGAAATTGAGGTTTTCCTCGACCGAGTTGAAGATCGTGAAGGTCAGCTGGTACTCTCCAGAAGAAAAGCAGATACCCTGCGTGTATGGCAGAAAATTGAGATGGTACACGAGAAGCAGGAAGTTATAGAAGGCTTCATTAAGAGAAGAATTAAAGGTGGTATGGTCGTAGACGTATTTGGAATCGATGCGTTCTTGCCGGGATCACAAATAGATGTTCGTCCGGTCCGCGACTTCGATGCCTATGTAGGCCGCAACATGGAATTCCTTGTTGTTAAGCTCAATATGTCGAGCGAGAATGTAGTAGTTTCTCACCGTGCACTTGTCGAAACAGATCTGGAAGACCAGCGTCAGGAAATTCTGGCAAGCATGCAGGCAGGTCAAATCCTCGAAGGTATTGTAAAGAATATTACCGATTTCGGTGTATTTATAGATCTTGGCGGTGTAGATGGTCTTCTGCACATCACCGATCTTAGCTGGGGCCGCGTAGAGCACCCATCAGAAATTTGTAAGCTAGATCAGCGCCTGAATGTTGTTGTACTTGAGTTCGATGAAGAGCGCAAGCGTATATCTCTGGGACTGAAGCAGCTTCAGCCGCATCCATGGGATGAAATAGACAAGAAATATCCTGAAAACACCAAGGTACAAGGTAAAGTGGTTTCTATTGCAGACTACGGAGCTTTTATCGAACTGGAAAAAGGTGTTGAAGGTCTTGTTCACATCTCTGAAATGTCATGGACACAGCATATTAAACACCCGTCTCAACTTGTTGAAAAGAGTCAGGTTATCGAATGCGTTATTCTTAATATCAATAAAGACGAACGTAAGGTTTCTCTTGGTGTTAAACAGCTTGAAAACGACCCATGGCTCAACATTACCGAACGCTACCCGATTAACTCACGTCATAAAGGCGTTGTGCGTAATCTCACTAACTTCGGCGTATTTGTTGAACTCGAGCCCGGTATCGATGGCCTTGTACACATCTCCGATCTGAGCTGGACCGCTAAGGTTAACCACCCGAGTGAAATCGTTAGCAAAGGCGACGAGATCGATATAACAATTCTATCTGTTGATTTCGATAACAGAAGAATCTCTCTCGGACATAAGCAGATTGCTGAAAATCCATGGATAAAATTCGCAGAAGAGCATCCATTAGGATCAGAAATCTCAGGTTCAGTTATAAAACTTACCGATAAAGGAGCTTTTGTTAAGCTACCTCATAACCTCGAAGGATTTCTTCCTGTAAAAGAAGTTGATGATCAGGCAGAGTTCAAAAACAACTTCAAGGTTGGTAATGAAGTAACGCTTTCTATTGTAGATTTTGATGAGCAATCCAGAAACATAACGCTCTCAGAAAAAGAGTCTACACGAAAAAGCGCAGAAAAAGAGATGAAGAAAATTCAGAAAAAGAAAGAAGCAAGCCAACAGCCAACAGGTGCTTTAACACTTGGCGAAATGTCTGGTTTAGCAGATCTCAAGAAGCAACTTGATACTCAGGATACCAAACCATCGGATTCTGATGAAAGCAAGTCTGAATAATCATTTCTGATATTCTACATTGTATTGAATAAAAAGAGGAACCTTGTGTTCCTCTTTTTTTTGCAAATTATTTCCTAAAGTTTTGATGACCTTATAGCTTTTCTTCCGTTAAATTGGATAAACGAACATACTTCGATATTTTTGTAAACTATGTCTGACTGCCATGTTTAGAGCTACTGTACAGGGAGTAGTAAAGAACCAGAAGATTCCATAATTTAAGAGCAATGAAAAGTATGGATTTAGTGTTTATAAGGTTGTAACCAGACAAAAATATTATTTAGCTGAGAATTTTTTCCAAAATCATTTAAAAGCGCAGAACAATGAAGCAGGTTCAGCAAGCCACATCAGTTACAGAAACATTCGAATTATTAAAAGCCCGGCTACGTGATATGGTGCCGGAAGCAGAATTATTTGTTAAGGCTGAATTAGTTTATGAGATTAATCGTATTAAAAAAGAAAAAAATGCGGTAATCTTGGGCCATAATTATATGGAACCAGCACTTTACCACGGTATCCCCGACTATGTTGGAGATTCTCTTGGTCTAAGTCGTATTGCGGCCACCAGCACTGCAGACCGTATCGTTTTTTGCGGTGTACGATTTATGGCAGAAACCGCAAAAATTCTAAACCCGGGCAGAATGGTTCTTCTACCTGCAAAAGTTGCAGGTTGTTCTCTTGCAGCCAGCATTACAGCAGAGGATGTTCGCAGATTAAAACAGCGTTACCCTGGCGTACCTGTAGTAACATACATTAATACTTATGCAGACGTTAAGGCAGAAACAGATATTTGCTGTACATCGAGCAATGCTGTGGACATTGTAAACCAGCTGGATTCTGATGTAGTTATCTGTTTGCCAGACGAATTTTTGGCAAAGAACGTTGCCAGAGAAACCGGGAAAAAAGTTATAATGCCCGACGAAGCAATGAAGAGCATAGCTCCAAAAGATAGTATGATTGTCTGGAATGGTAAATGTGAGGTGCATGAAAAATTTACCGTAGAAGACATCCGATCCGTACGAAGCCAATTCCCTGATACTGTTGTTCTGGCGCATCCTGAATGTCCTCCGGAGGTTGTAGAAGCTTCGGATTACAGTGGTTCTACTACTGCTATGGTAGACTTTGTGGCAGAGTCTTCCGCTTCCCGTTTTTTACTTCTTACGGAGTGTAGTATGAGCGATAATATAGCTGCAGAAAACCCGCAAAAAGAGATGCTTGGCTTGTGCAGTATTCGTTGCCCACACATGAATGAAATTACGCTTGAGGATACACTGATTTGTCTGCAGGAAGATAAATATCAGATAGAGTTGGATGAAGACGTCCGCCTAAAAGCAAAAAAATCACTTGATAGAATGCTCGAAATGAGTAAATAAGCCCAAAACCGACTTCATTTTGCAGAAGGTTTTTTACAGTAAACCAAAATTAAAAAGCCCGGTCTCAGTAAAACTGTGACCGGGCTTTTTGCTTCTAATTGGTTCTAACGGTTATCAATAATTCTACTTTATCTTCTTTTATATTTTCTGCTTAGTTAAAACTTTAATTATCAATCCGGAAGTGTCTATAATGGTTTTAATCTTAATAAAAAGTTTTTTAAAACCTTCTTACAAACCAAATTAAATTAGACCGAAGTAAAATTCTACCTGGAACATAATGGCGGTGGACTTTTAAAAAAAATGCCTGGCACAATTACATACATATATTGCCGAGAACTAGCATATATTAGACTCAACTATCTCAGTTGGAGTAGAGGGATCAGCAAAAGTGTTTTTAAACCTACAATTTAATAGCCTATAATTTGGTTATGGGCTATTAAATCATGAGAGATTATCACTTTGATGTGCTTAGAACGTTGCCTTCGGCCGATTTTCTGCTTTCAAAAGCATCA
>JAIULZ010000140.1 GCA_022565805.1 Balneolales bacterium | reverse complement strand
CCTGATAAATTTGACGGTTTTCTTTAGGAGTGCCGGGCAATTTTAAAATGCCATCACCATAATCTTTTGCCTTTCTGCCTTTTCCGGTTTTACCACCAATCAGCTCATAAAAGAAAGCCTGTATTATTTTATAGAACTCTTCATTAAGGGCTTCAACGCTAAAGGCATTTAGAATATCCTGCAGCGCCAGCGTTTTCCCTACGAGCTTGCTCAATCGTTCGGCGGGCGTTCGCACTTTTTCGCCATTCCCCAATAAATACGTATATCGCTTAGGCTCTGTAGCCTGCTCTACTACTTCGCCTTCATCGTTTAGCACTTTAATTTCCGAAACGAATGACAAACGCCATTTTTTTTCTTGTACAAAAACGATAATGGCTCCATCTACATCATATCTGTACACATTTCGCAGCAATTCCCGAAGACCTACCTTGTTACGCTCCAGCCATACATCCGGCTTCAGCTCAATTTTATACAGTCCAATAATCCGGTCATCAGATGTCGTAAAGCTTCCCAATTCAAAGGCAGCCGTGGCTTTTTCACTATTCGGCAGAATAATGGGCTTTGGTTGTTGCAAAAGCTGTTTTGCCCCAAAGACCGATTGCAGAACAATTAGCCAGTCTGCGTTGCTAAATGATGCGCTAAATATGTTTTGAAGCAGTTTTTTATCCATGATTAATAGTCTTTTTTAATCAGGTTGTTAAGTTGATGTAGTTTATCTTCAAGAACCTTTTTGGGTATCAGGCGTGTTTCGTAATCCGCAATTACAGCCGGAGATATATTCCGGGCCATCGAAAACTCAACCACTTCATGATCTTTACCTTTGCATAGCAGTACCCCAACACTGGGTTTTTCGTCGGGCCGCTTTACTTCCCGGTCTAAGGCTTCCAGGTAAAAATTAAGTTTACCAAGAAATTCTGGCTCAAACTCTTGTATTTTTAATTCAAATAAAACAAGGCATTGTAGGTCGCGGTGGTAAAATAATAAATCGGTGTAGTAGTCTTTATTTCCCACCTGCAGGCGATACTGATTTCCCATATAGGTGAATCCTTTGCCTGCTTCCAGGATAAAATCTTTAAGATTCTGGACCAGAGCAGATTCAAGGTCTCTTTCTGAATGACCTTTTGGCAGCGAGAGAAACTCAAAAATATAGGGGTCTTTAAATAGATGTGATGGCAGGTTTTTCTGTACTTTAGCAACTTTTTGATTTCCCAGCAGAGTTCGTTCAAAAACAGCTGAATTAAGTTGTCGTTCCAGTTCTCTTACCGTCAGCTTCTCATGAATAGCCATCTTTATGTAAAACAGCTTTTCCTCCGCTGTTTTTGTTTTACTTAGAATATGCAGATGAGACGACCATTGGATTTGTGTCAACAGCGTTGTCACATTTACAGCTAATTCGGATTTCTTTTCTTGTACATGAGTCTGCAGTGTAGACACAAATTCTTCTGAAGTATAGGTTTCATAGAACTGCTTCATGCGATATAAACCCCGTCGGTTAAACCCCTTCAGCTCAGGAAAGCGCTCATTAATAAAAGAAGCGAGTTCATTTACTGAGCCGTCGCCCCACGAACCGGCTTTAACGTTTTGAGAAACCATCTTGCCAACGTTGAAATAAAGTAATACCAGCTCTTCATTAACCTTTTGAAAAGCCCGTTTCCGGGATTCCTCAATAAGGCCTACGATCTCATTAAATTCATTCTGGTATTTTATATTTCCCATCACTCAACGAAGGTTTCTGTAATTACAATTTCCGGAGTTATGTTCAGATCAATATCAGATTTTGCGGTTTCTTCTATCTCCTCATTTTCAATTGCGTCGTACTTCTGTGCTATAGCCAATATCAAGTTATCTGCTTGGCCATAAGAAATCTTGCGCTTATCCAGCTGACGCTTCATTTTACGCATTTCGTTAGGCAGAGGTGTATAAGTGCCCTTATCAACGAGTTTCATTAAAGCCTCGCAGGCATTCTTTGTGTCTGCTTTTCGGGTAATAGATTTAAAGTCTCTCAGAAACTTTTTAGCCTGAGCAGAAATAGCATCGGCTTTATCTGTAGTAGTTACCGATTCTGATGTTGCTCCGAGAAAATCTTTATCAAATTCGTTGAGTGCTGCCTGTACATTCTCAAAATGGATGGGCGGAACTTCATATCCTTGCTCTAATGCATTGGCTTCAAATTGGTCTGCGGCTTCTAAAAAACTCAGTGAAGTTACTTTATTTTCACTATCTACCCGGTAAAACTCCATTTTATAAGGAGATTTGAGGAAAATGAGCGATGCATTTACCGAATCTTTAGAATTAGCATTTGAATTTTTCCGAGCCGTTCTGGCCTTAAGCGGAAACTTTTTTATACGCTTAAATTCCTTTGGATTGTTGTCTTTAAACTCTCGGATAAATCTAAGATAAAGTAAGCGTTTATCTTCTTCGTCGGGCAATCCTTCTTTGAAAAGCTCGAACTGCTCTACCAGCTCTTCATGCGTAAACACCTGCGCGTCTTCTCCAAAAGCGGAATGAAAGCCCTGCAGTTTAATCAATGCATTTTTATACAACTTTATTTCTTCATCTCCGTGTTGCGAAGGATAGAAAATATAGTTGTATACAACCCCCGCTACGCTTCCAATACGGTTTATACGCCCAAGACGCTGCATTAGTCGTGTGGCGTTCCAGGGCGTATCGTAGTTTACCATCACGTTTGCCCGATGCAGGTTTATACCCTCAGCTAAAACATCTGTGGTTATCAAAATTTGGTATTCATCTTTTTTGCGCCCGATATAGTTTGCATCAAAATTAGCCTGAATAGTTTCAAAAATCTTTTTCCTGTTGGCAGACGATATTTTCAGAACCTCTTTATCCTGATACTTTTTCAGCTTGTCGGCCAAGTAATCTGCGGTATCGTTACTTTCAGTAAAAATAACGAGCTGTCCAGTTGGGTTTTTAGTTTTGTCGAGCAAATCATGATTAAGAGAGTCGAAAAGTTTTTCCAATTTTGGATCATCTTTTACCTTAACCCATTCATTATACAATTCCTTAAGCAGGGTCTCATCTTTTTGCAGACCTTCTAAAAACTCCGGCTCAAAATCATCGGCTTTAAAAATATTATTCTTGGGGTTTTCTATTGAAAGCTCCAAAATAAGCTCTTCAATTTCTTCCATTGAAAAGCCTTTTTCTATTAGCTGATTTATGTTTAAATCCGGCGCTATAAGAACCCGGTCGTTTTCAAACATCTTTATCATTCGCTGTGTAGATACCAACAAGTTACTCAGCGTTATTTTAAATGCATGAAAACTACTTTCAAGTCGCTTAATCATTAGCGTTTTCATGATTCCCGCAAGTGCCTTAGATACTAAAATCGCCTGATCATAATAAGCATCCTGAAGTTCTTCTTTAAGAAACCTAATAGCCTGATATCGGTTATAAACAATTTTATCAGAGTCGGTCAGATAAAAAATAGTATGATAAAAGAGTTTGCTTAGCTTGGCATCAAAATCGTATTGAACGGCCTTTAGAGGAGCAATTTCTGGAAACTCGATTCCCTGCTCTTTAATGTCATCGAGATACTTGGGATAATTTTTCAAGTCCCTTCTGGTACGTCGTACCGTAATTTGAGATATTACCTTTTCCCGAATCAGATTATACATGTGCCGAATTGTATTTATATCGGGTTCATCGGCACGCATAAGCTCACGATATTCCCTTATAATTGGGCCAAAGAAAGACTGGAGATTAGTAATTGGAAGCGTACTACGCCTTGCATCCTGAAATAAAAGCAGCTGGTAATACAAATCCTGAGGTCGGTTATTTAAGGGTGTAGCCGAAATAAGGATTACCTTTTTATTCTTTCCTTTAACAAGGCCTTCGCCGTTTCGAGGTGCTTTGCAAATACGCTGAAGCAAACCAAAACTTTGTGAAGTATGATTTCTGTATTTATGGGCTTCATCTACCAGAATTAAATCATAGTCTTCCTTTGCCCAGTATTTTAAATCTTCACCTTTTATAATTTTCTCTAATCTGCCATTCGTAATGAACTTGGTGTGCCTGTCTATTCCAAAAAGCCTGAATGTATTTATCCAATTTTTTTCCAGCGCTGGTGGATACACAACCAGTATTTTTGTATTTAGAGAGCCATTTGCAATTAAAAACCTTTTAGCAATCATGGATGCAACAACCGTTTTTCCGAGACCAACAACATCAGCTAAAAAGAACCCGTTGTGCTCCATCAACATTTGAAAACCCTCATTTACAGCGTCTACCTGATAGCTTAGCTTTTTATAGGATTTAGGTAGATCACCAACAGTATCCGGGTCATAATCAATATTATTGCCAAAATATTCGATCAGCAATTTGATGTAAATTTCAAATGGCGTAAAAGACTGACCAATATGAGTTTTCTTTTTAAATTCTTGTATATCGGCGGGTAGTATAGTAGTTGATTGCTCCCATAGTTTTTGAAATTCCGCCTTGGTAAACTCAACATCATCATAATCCTTCAATGCAATATTGAGTTCATAATTAGGTGACTTTTTGATGCCTAAACCAGCTTCAGTGAGGTTAGACGAACCCATAATTACCCATCCATCAGAGTGTTCGGAATGCTGTTCCGGCAAGAACAAATAGAATTTGGCATGAATAGCTTTTGAGTTATGCGCCCTTACCTGTATCCTGCCGTCAACAACATCTTGAATAAAAGCTAAAATACCCTCTTCAACTTCCTTCGTATATTTAGCTTCCTTAAGGTCTTGAATGAACCAATTAAGGAACTCCTCTTTTGTTTTTTCCTCATCACCGAAATACAATAACCCTTTCTTTTGGGCTTCGGCAAACATCTGATCTACGTTAATACCTACAAGAATTTTAATATCCTCAATTTGGGTGAGGTATGGCTGTAATGCAAAATATCCTGAGGATCTGAAATACCCTACAACCGCATAAAAGGCATACACATCTTTCATGTGTTCAAGGATTCCCCTGAATTTTTGAAAAACTGTTTTTTCCTCCGTATTCGTAAAAAACTTGGTGCTCATAAATAACTTAAACCTATTAATCTATTTGTACGATCTGTAATTCAGTTTCTCAACATAAAATGCATAATGGTACTTTTATTTATTCGGAGTCAGTATTTGCTAATAGCGTTTGGTAATGCCATCACCTCAGCTATACCCAATCGCAATCCCTACCACAATAAATACCAGGGCGATGGCATAGAGTACGAGTAGCTTCATGAAGAGCCATTTGGCCCAGACTTCCCATGGGATTTTGGCGATGCCTAACACGCCCATAAGTACGCCGGAAGTGGGGATAATCATGTTGGTGATGCCGTCGCCGAGCTGGAATATGAGCACTACGCTTTGGCGGCTGATTCCTATTAAGTCGCCAAGGGGCGCCATGAGCGGGATGGTTAGCGCGGCCTGACCACTACCGCTTGGTACTACTACGTTTAGCAGGGTTTGCACGCCGAGCATGAGCGAGGCCGAGCCGTAGGCGTTCAGGTTGTCGAGGGAGCTGGCCAGATGGAAGAGAATGGTGTCTACAATTTCGGCATCGGTTATAATTATAAGTATGGCGCGGGAAAGTGCAATAATTACCGCCGCGCCCATTACGTCGCGCATGCCGGTGAGGAAAGCATTGGCCGCCGCATCACCGCTTAAACGGCCAAAAAGTGCCGACAACACCGCGAGACCGATAAATAAACCGGAGAGTTCTTCGATGTACCAGCCTAATTTTACTACTCCGTAAATGAGTGCCGCCAATGTTCCAAAGAAGAGCAGAATTACAATAATATGCCGCATCATAATGGGCGGTATCTCGCTGTCTTCATCCTTAATCTCCCGCTTTTTGTCGATGTTGTACACGGGTGATTTCATCGGATTTTTGTGCACCGAGGAGGCGTAGGCGTACACCATTACTATTCCGGCGGCGGTTATGGCCAGCCAGAGAATCATTCGGAATCCGGCACCTGAGAATACCGGTATTTCGGCCAGTCCCTGCGCGATTCCCACCGTAAATGGATTGTAAACGGCACCGGCAAACCCTATATGTGCACCCACATAAGGAATGGCCACGCCGGTTATAGAATCGTAGCCCAAAGCCAGCGATAGCGTTACGAAAAGCGGCACAAATACAATGGTTTCTTCGCTCATGCCAAAGGTGGCGCCCATCACCGAGAAGAGAACCATGAAAAACGGAATGTAAATTGGCCGCCACTGCGGGTTGTCCGAGAAAAACTTGGCCGCCCGACGAATAAATACATCGAATGCACCGGTTCTGGAGATGATTGAAAACGCACCGGCTACGATAAAGATGAAGACAATAATCGCCAACCCATATGAGTCGTTAAAGCCGCGAACCGGCGCCAGGAATAAATCTACCAGCGAGGTCGGGTTGGAATCGATGTAGGAAAACGAGCCGGGATCGACCACCTCGCGCCCGTCCATATCAACCCGCTCAAATTGTCCGCCGGGTATTACCCAGGTGAGGGCGGCAAAGAAGACCATCACCAGTAGAACCAGAATAAGTGTGTTCGGCGCCTTTATTCGAAATCGCATAAGCACTGTGCTCCAATTGAGTTATAAATACATTGAAGCTGATAATATAAGCAAACAATAGCGCAGGGCAACGGCTTTTAAAGCCGCTTTGGGGTACTTTTCTGGTTTCTTAAGTTTGAAACCCTGATGCGGAAACGACTCTGCTATTTTACAAGGGTTGCGCGCGTGGTTTGTACATGCGAGCCACTGCTTACCCGAATCAGATATATACCGGTTGAATTCGATTCGAGATGTATTCTGAACTGATTTTCGCCTTCATGAAGTCTGGCTGCCGGTATTTCAAAAACTTGCTGACCCAGCATATTGAATACCTGTATGCTTACTTCAGACGGTTTTTCGGCCTGTACTGTAAGTGTTGTGGATGGATTAAACGGATTTGGGAAAATCCGGGATATACGAAAAGGACCATCCGGTATTTCGGCTACAGGTGTCGAGTGCGGAGGCTCTACCGATACCGAAACGGGCTCATATAGCTGGAAAGTGCTTCCTTCCGGCAAGACATGCATCCAGCCGTGGCTTACGGCTGCCGAGTTTCGGGTTTGGTTGCTCGATCCGGATGCCACAAAAGGACTCCGACCCGTAATATAGCCTTCGCGGGCGTCTAAAAGCAGAGCCGGCATCAGCTGATTATCGATTCTGAGCTCGCCGTTTTGCACAGACAGTTCGGTTAATCGGGTGCCGCTGAGCGAAAGATGCGACTCATAAACATGCATTAGCCAGCCCGGCGCAGATGCCCGGTTTTCGAATTGATTTTGGTTTAAATAGGTGCTGTCTACAACCACAATTCCCGGAAAAAATGAGGAGCCTTCCTCACTTCGGATTCGTCCGTCATAGGCGATAAACTCACCTGCCGTCAGATTGGTGGCAAAACCGTCGCCGCTCACCGGTAAATGACGCATTAGAAGCTCGGTTTCTGTATTACTGCTTTGCAAAAGCTCATTAAAATAGGCAGAACTGCTGAGCAGTAGCCAGTCTGATGGATGCAGGTTGATGAATAAGCGGTCGGCTGCGAAGAGACTTTCCAGCCATTCTTCCTGCTCTACGAGACCCGGCGACCAGGAAATAATCTCTGCGGGTACATCGTCGTTCATTATTGCGGTTACCGGAAATTCGCCTCCGTCTAAAACAATGCGAGACTGATCCTCGCTTTTATCCTGTAGGTAAGCGGCCGTCCAGCCGTTTCTTCTCATGAAAACGGAGGGTGCAAATCCGGGAATTTCGTAGGCGGCAACTTCGGTAGCGTTTACCGGAGATTCCCCCAGTATACCTGTGTTAAGATCGATCACAAAACCGTGCGTAAGCTGATGCGTTTTCATATTCCGGATGTGCAAATCCTGATTCGGCTCGGCTTCAATGATCGTTTCGGGCATGGTTCGGAATACATGCACGCCTCCGGTTCCGCTTACCCGCATTGTAAGATCCGGATAGATCAAAACGGCAGTTTTGTCGTCTATGCCGATGCCGCGAATTTGAGTTGCGCCAAAATCGGTATAGATTCGGCTCATCATGCCGAGCAAACGTCCGGGACGCCCGCGCTCGAAATAGTGTGTATCCACAATGGTAAACGGCAGCAGGCCGAGGAAGTCGGTTTCCACAATATTTGATGCATTAAACGGATTGCGCAGATTTTGATCAGAGGTTGATCCGCCTGGCGTCACAAATTCTCCGGCCACCATTGCTCCGGCGCTTGTTCCCCCAACTACGCCACCGGCCTCAAATACGGCCCGAATTCGCTCTTCCACAAGTGTTCCCTTCCAGGCGCTGATGTAGTTTTGTTGGTTTCCGCCCTTCATAAATACGCCGCCGGCCCCGAGGAGAGCTTCGGCAATTTCGGCTTCCGTATTTCCCTGAATCGTCATGTTTATAACTTCAGCGGCGCCCAGGTTTGTAAAATAATTGGGAATCCAGGTAGAGTTATCGCTTTGGGAAAGCACGATTATGGGCTGTTCGTTTGCCTTTTCTACAAACCAGGCATAAGGCTCGGCCGACCATGAGCTTGAGGCGCTGCTTTCGGAGCCGCCGCCAGCGAGCATTAAGTGACCCTGCGCGAGCAAACTAATTGGGGCCGAAGTAACTAAGAGAAATAGTAGTATGGAAAACGGAAGCTTTTGGATCATAAATAAGGGGGTTATTTCATTCTGATTCGGGAACTGGATTCTGATTCCAAGGCTCGGGCAAGACTTTACCGGAAAGGGTTTTTCCTCACCTTTAATGTAAGCATCTACACGCAAACGCGCCCGTAAATTTACGGGGATTTAATGGGCATACTTCGTAAATAATATAGTGCGGCGATTTTGCATTCCGTGCTTTTTCCCTATCTCCCACTTTCCCATGCTTCAACTCTTCAACTCTTACTTCTGATAACAGCCTTGTGCCTGTTATTCGGTCATTTTTAGTAAAAACCCAGATATTTACGCTTTTGATGCGCTTTGATAACTGCCCTCGGGAAATTTAGAGATTTCAATTATATCATGGCTTGGGCTTTTTTGTTTTACTTCATTACCCGGGGCTCCCGGCCGTGCTTCGCTGCGACCTCCACCCCTGGCTATGATTATGCCGCCCCTTTGGGGCTGGATTTTTGGGCACGTTCAACCCATATTTCGTACCTAACGGCACGGTTCTTGGCAGATTTTTGGGGTTGATGATTGATGCATGACCGCTGATATCTTATCTCTGGCTCTGGCTATTTTTTCTTTGACAACATCATGAATCATCCCTCGAAACTGTATTGAGCTCCAAAAACATTGGTGCTCGGGATTTCAATTCTTCCATCTTATTTATTCTACCCATATTTCGTACCTAACGGCACGGTTCTTGGCAGATTTTTGGGGTTGATGATTGATGCATGACCGCTGATATCTTATCTCTGGCTCTGGCTATTTTTTCTTTGACAACATCATGAATCATCCCTCGAAACTGTATTGAGCTCCAAAAACATTGGTGCTCGGGATTTCAATTCTTCCATCTTATTTATTCTACCCATATTTCGTACCTAACGGCACGGTTCTTTGCAGATTTTTGGGGTTGATGATTGATGCATGACCGCTGATATCTTATCTCTGACTCTGGCTATTATTTCTTTGACAACATCATGAATCATCCCTCGAAACTGTATTAAGCTCCAAAAACATTGGTACTCGGGATTCCAATTCTTCCATCTTATTTATTCTACCCATATTTCGTACCTAACGGCACGGACCCAGCAGATTTTTTGGCAGATTTTTTGGGGTTTATGATTGATGCATGACCGCTGATATCTTATCTCTGACTCTGGCTATTTTTTCTTTGATAACATCATGAATCATCCCTCGAAACTGTATTAAGCTCCAAAAACATTGGTACTCG
>JAIULZ010000139.1 GCA_022565805.1 Balneolales bacterium | reverse complement strand
AAACTAACTGATGACCCCTAACTGAAAAATCGGGCACTTCAAATGTTATTCTGCCGAGTGAAGGCTTTCTAAACGAGGATTTTATTTTTACTTCATGAAAGATGACGGGCAAAAGAGTGGTTTTGTGAAGCCATATGGAAGGCTCTCAAAGTCTTTTTTTTTTGCATTCGCTACAATCTAAAACAAACTCTATTCAGATTAGAAGACCTAAAATAAATTGTATTTAACAAGGTAAAATGGCGTGATGCTTTTAATGCTCAACTCAGAGGTCTAGCTAAAGGAAAAATGAATTCAGGTCCCAAACTTGCAGGATTTCGACTACTATTTAATTATTTTGTTTCTCTTTTGCACCGGAAAAAATCAACCAGCAGCCTATTTTTCTATTATAAATTAAATGTTTAAGCGCTATTCTTTTTGGCTATTGGCTATTTTGTTTCTTGTTTACGTCCTCAGCTTTGTAGACAGACAAATTATAGCAGTATTAGCACCTCAAATTCGTATGGATCTTGGCCTTACGAATACTCAGATCGGGCTGTTATATGGCACGGCCTTTTCCTTCATATACGCTCTAGCAGGAATCCCAATGGGGCGGTTGGCCGATCAGTGGTCGCGTAGAAAAATGATCGCTATTGCAGTATTCGTCTGGAGTTTAGTAACTGTTTTAAGCGGCTTCACTGCTTCCTTTACCATGCTGGTTGTATACCGAATCTTTCTTGGTCTAAGCCAGGCCATGCTTGGTCCGTCTGCCTATGCTCTGCTTGCCGAGACGTTTCCAGCCGAAAAAAGAGCCAGCGTTTTTTCTTTATACGCTGCTGGAATCTTTGTAGGCATAGGCGCTTCTTTTCTGGTTGGTGGCACAGTGGCACAAAACTACGACTGGCAGACCGCTATGATCGCAGTTGGCCTGCCCGGTCTTTTCCTGGCGCCTGTAGTTTGGTTTGTAATTCGCGACGCCCGTAAAACAAAAACCCAAAGCGGTACTTTTATTGGGGATACTATCCAAAACCTTTCATGGATTCTTCGCAAGAAAACCGTTGTATTACACCTTACCGGCTTTGCGGCCCTATCCTGCATCGGCTATACCGTACTCGCATTTGTAAGCACTATTTTAGTTGATGTTTTCGATAGCCAGCATCTTGTTCGCCATTACGGCTGGTTTCAGCTTGGCGTGGCTGTTTCCGTTATTTTAATGGGCCGGTTTACCGATTACCTCGCTTTGAAAGACCAATCGCTACGTTTTTGGGGAGGAATTATTCCCGCAGCCGTTTGTGTGCCACTTTACGGACTAGGACTGTTCGCAAATAGCGGCGAATCTGCTTTAATTCTTTTAGGTATCGCTGTTTTATTTTCGTCTTCTTTTAACGGCGTTGCAGCAGCTCTTATTCAGTTTATGGTAAAACCTCAGATGCGAGCCTTAGCCGGTGGTCTGTATCTATTTGTAA
Source organism: Balneolales bacterium (assembly GCA_022565805.1). Taxonomy (GTDB): domain Bacteria; phylum Bacteroidota; class Rhodothermia; order Balneolales; family Cyclonatronaceae; genus Cyclonatronum. Next base: position 8,468 of record JAIULZ010000139.1, on the reverse strand, counting down.
TTTCCATAGCCGGTTTTGGTTTAGGTCCGCCCGTAGCTGGCTATCTCATGGACTCTGTTTTCCAAGGGCCACAAGCCGCATCTTATGCTGTTTTCTCTCTTATACTCGTCTGTTCCCTTATTGCCATAGCCAGTTTTATTGGCGCTATGAGCACTTATGCCAAAGATGCAGAAGATTAATTTATAAAATGTTTTGAAATAAAAAATCTCATTTTAGACCACCCTCAGCATTTCAGAACAGTTTGGTTTCCGGAGTTGTATTGAATCTACATTTTCAAAGCCAGTTGATGTTCCCCACCCTATTTTTATTTATTCGTTCGCAGATACAAGCTTAAACAGATTATACCTTAACTATTAGACCAATCATGAAAAACGATGAACTCTCTTTGGATATTATTTTAGATAGCTTAAAAAAACGAGATCCCCATCAGGAAGAATTTCATCAGGCTGTTTCAGAGGTTTTTCAATGGATTATTCCTTTTGCAAAAACACAGAAAAAGTACAATAAATTAACCCTGTTTGAACAGCTTACAGAGCCCGAACGTATTATACAGTTTAAAGTACCCTGGACCGATGACAACGGTGAAACGAAAATCAACAGGGGTTGGCGCGTGCAGTTTAATGGCGCAATAGGCCCTTATAAAGGCGGGATACGCTTTCATCCCGGGGTAACCATCAGCGTACTTAAGTTTCTTGCATTTGAGCAGTGCTTCAAAAACAGCCTTACAGGCCTGCAAATGGGTGGCGCCAAAGGGGGCTCAGACTTCGACCCAAAAGGGAAAAGCGATGCCGAAATTTTGCAGTTTTGCCAGAGTTTTATGACCGAACTTCATCACTACATTGGTCCGGAAATCGATATTCCAGCCGGCGATATAGGCGTTGGGTCTCGTGAGGTTGCTTACCTATTCGGGCAATACCGGCGATTGACGCATCGTTTTAACGGAACTCTTACGGGTAAAGGAATTTCATTCGGAGGCAGTAAATTACGACCCGAAGCAACCGGCTTTGGCCTAATTTACTTTACCGAAATGATGCTGCAGGAAAAAGATGACTCACTCGATGGCGCAAAGGTTCTTATTTCCGGTTCGGGCAACGTGGCTCAATATGCCTGTATGAAAGCCCTTGAACTGGGAGCAGAGGTACTAAGCATGTCTGATTCCGGCGGATACATTTATGTTGAAAACGGTCTTACAAAAGAGCAGTTAGAACAGATTATGGAGCTCAAGAATGAGCGCAGCGGACGTCTGAAAGAGGCTCCCGAATTATTCGATTGCGAATACCATGAGGGCAAGCCATGGGGTATTGAAGCAGATGTTGCCCTGCCGTGCGCTACGCAAAATGAACTGAACGGCGAAGAAGCCGGCAAACTAGTTAATAATGGCATACGCTGTGTTGCCGAAGGCGCAAATATGCCCTGTACACCCGAAGCTATAAAGTACTTTCATGAAACAGAAACTCTCTATGCACCGGGCAAAGCATCTAATGCCGGCGGGGTTGCGGTATCGGGGCTTGAAATGGCACAAAACCACCAATTTACAAGCTGGACCGAAGAGAAGATTGATGAAAAACTTAGGGAAATGATGCAGCAAATCCATCGGACCTGCGCCAAAAATGGAAAGACGGATTCCGGATATATTAACTATGAAAAAGGCGCTGCCATAGCAGGCTTTCGCAGACTAGCAGACGCCATTCTAATGCAAGGTGGCTTTTAGTTTTGGATCTACTTTTGTTTCCGCTAACCCTCATATAAATAAATTCAAGTTACATTCGTACTTACTATCTTACCTAGTGTATTATAAAAAGTAGTATAATAGAGATACTTCAGGTTCATGCGGTTTTGGATAGCCCAATGATACAGAGGAGAGCAAAATTATGTACGCCCGGCTTTCAGATAAAAATATAAATACGTGCAATTGTACGATCTAATTCAGGGCAGAATCATTTTCCAAGCGTAATTAAAAACATATGTCATTTATTACAACGTTACAAAATTCATCGCTCCGCAAACTTTCCGGCTTTTCGCTGGCGCCGCTATTTTTTATCGGCTTGCTTATTTTTTCAACGGGATGCGCTACACTTGATGTGAACCCTGTTAGTGGAAACAGGCGCGCCTTTGCATACAGCTGGGAGCAGGAAATACAAATTGGCAGAGAAGTTGATCAGCAGATTATTATGGAATACGGTATCTATGATAATCCGGAATTGGAAACTTACCTGAATGCGCTTTCTAAAAAAATCCTCGCCGAAAGCCATATGCGAAGAGAAGGTCAGGAGGCGCGTTTTAGGGAAACGGAGTTTACATTCCGTGTATTAAACAGCGATGTTGTAAACGCCTTCGCTCTGCCCGGTGGCTTTATTTATTACACACGCGGATTGCTGTCTCATATGAATAATGAGGCTCAGCTTGCTGTTGTTATCGGGCACGAAATTGGCCACGTAGCGGCAAGACACGCCTCACAAAGGGCTATTCAGCAACAGGCTGGTCAGCTGTTGCTTATTGGTGGCGCAGTTGCCGGTCAAGAATTACTGGGGGTACCGGCAGAGAGTATTCTTAATATCGGCGGAACTGCTGCTCAACTGCTTTTCCTTAGCTATAGCAGAGATCATGAGCGGGAAAGTGACAGACTTGGGGTTGAGTATACTGCTAAAGCCGGATTCGATGCCTCTGAAGGAGCCGCATTCTTTCGTACGCTTCAGCGTCTTTCGGCTCGTGCAGGGGGCTCGCTTCCCAACCACCTTTCTTCACACCCCGATCCGGGCGACAGAGAGCGTTCTATGATTGAACTTTCGCAGCAGTGGAAAGAACGTGGATATGAGCAAACCGTGCGAAACGAGCGCGCTTTTATGGAAGCAATTAATGGGATGGTCGTGGGCCCTAACCCACGAGAAGGATTTGTACGCGACGGAGTATTCCTCCATCCTGAACTAGCATTTCGCTACGATTTACCAACCGGCTGGAATGTTCAAAACCAGGCAAGACAGGTTATTATGTTCGATTCTAACCAGCAGGGTGTTTCTATTTTTAGCTTTGCACCTAATGCCACAACAGCAAGGCAGGCAGTTGAGTCATTTACATCGCAGGAAGGTATTAGCGTAGAATCTTCTACCGATGTTACCGTACACGGTATAACCGCTCATCGCGCCATTGCAACCGGAACAACACAGCAAGGAGAGCAAATCCGGTTTTTGGTACAAGGCTTTATACACAACGGACAAGCCTTCAGATTTATCAACTATTCTTTGGCTTCTACCTTCGATCAGTATCAGGCGCAGTTTATTGGCATCACAGACAGTTTCCGCACCCTTACAGATCAGTCTGTATTAAACATACAACCCGTTCGTATTCAAGTTGTTACAGCAGACCGTACCGGCCGGTTCGAAACTTTCCTGCCCGATGAAATGCCGATGGGAATGAGCCGGGAAGAAGTTGCAATTATGAATCAGCTTGAGCTTTCGGAAGTCGTTACCCGTGGTCAACGACTTAAAATTCCGGTACAGCAATAAGAGCAGGAAAACATCTGCTTATTGCATTTTCCAGATAAAAATAAACGGCCGCAGGGGAATGAATTAACCCATACCCTGCGGCCGTTTTTTTGTTTATAATTTTAGTTTAGCCTTAAAACCGACAGGTAGTCTAAATGAAACATAGCGGATAGTACGATTTTCCTCGAGGTGCATTTTCTCGTAGTAGGTTTGAATAGCCAAAAGTTCCGGTATTGGATTTAGCGCGTAAACATCTGAAATTATATCTTTAATATCTAATTTTTCGCGCTCGATTACGGCTGTGGTAAATTCGAAAAGCTCCGGGGAATCTGTTTTAAGATGAACCAGACTATCTGGTTTTAAAATACGTGCATATATCTCCAGAAATCCTGGAGCCGTAAGACGCCTTGATCTGCGCCTGTTTTTCAGATAAGGGTCCGGAAACGTAATCCATATTTCGCTGATCTCCTGCGGGCCAAATATCTGACTAAGATGCTTGATAGAACCGCGTATAAATGCAACATTATCCAGGCCCTGCTCCTTGGCGGCTACCGCACCTTTCCAAAGACGGTCGCCCTTTTTGTCGACTCCGATAAAATTATATTCTTTAAAGCGGGCTGCCAAAGCCAGGGCATAATCTCCTTTCCCGCATGCCAATTCTATGATTATGGGTCTGCTGTTTCCGAAGCATTCCATCGCCCATTTCCCGGCCCGCAATGCAGTATCTCCCGGTCTAAGCGTCGATAAATCATGTACATTTTCAAATTCGGTTATTTCACTGTAACGCCTGAGCTTTTGTTTACCCATAAACCCTTTCTTACCGGGATTTTATCATCCCCCTGTTATTAAAAATAATGTTGATATAGAATATGCTCACAAAGCTGAAATTGGCTCTACTAAGCATTGTATAAAAAGAAACCGTAGAACCACAAAGTAATTTATTTTGGCATAAAGCAGAAAACGGGCAAATAAACTATTCTGCAAAGTCTTTGGCAAACATATATCTTTAGCAAATCCTAACTTTCGAAACCCCGGGCATTATGGAGATAGTCTGCGACGTTCCCATACCCCATTGTCATTCAGATTATACTCAATCCGATCGTGCAGCCGGCCGGGTCTGCCCTGCCAAAACTCAAGCCGTAAAGGTTTTACTAAATAACCGCCCCAGTTTTCGGGGCGCGGAACTTCTTTTCCTTCATACTCGCTTTTCAGCTGATCGAACTGAGTTTGCAACTGCTGCCGGTCGCGAACTACTGAGCTCTGATGCGAAGCCAGCGCACCAATACGGCTTTCAAAAGGACGTGAAGCAAAATACTGATCAGACTCTGCGCCGGGTAATTTTTCACAACTACCTTCAATACGAATTTGACGCTCCAGTTCGAGCCAGTTAAAACAAATTCCAGCCCGTTTGTTTTGAGCCAAATCAATTCCTTTACGGCTTCCATAATTTGTATAAAAAATGAACCCGCGTTCATCTACACCTTTTAGCAGCACAATACGCACCGAAGGTTGCATATTACTGGCGGCTGTTGCCAAAGCCATGGCATTAGGTTCGGGCAAGTTACTATCTAATGCCTGCGCAAACCATTTCTTAAACTGTGTGATGGGATCCGGATCGGTATCTGCTAAATCGAGGGATTCTTTGGTATAATTTTTTCGAAGATCTGCAATAGAAGCGGTGTCGGGCTGTGCGGCCATAATCGGTTAATAATTAATTCTGTTTGAGTATTCTTATTGTTTTTTTGAATTTGCCAAAAGATTACAAACTACGAAAGGTATTAAAAATCCTGACCACTGGGGTGCAGCGTTACTTCATCCATAATTAAATAGGATGGCCTTGTAATCATATAATGAATAACATCAGCAACATCATCAGCATTCAAACCGTGAGGTGGGGGGATGTCTCCTTTTTTTCGGCCACCAAAACTGGTATCAATAATACCGGGATTCAATAGCATTACCCTCACATTGTCTTTAGCCAATTCTCTGGTTAACGACTGAGAAAAACCTGCTATAGCATGTTTAGCAGCAGTATAAACCGCAAAGTTAGCCAGCGGCCGCCGGGCCAGATCTGAGGCAACGTTAACAATACTGCCCTTTGTAGCTTTAATATTGGGCAGAAGTGCGTGCGTGAGATACATAACCGCATCTATATTTATACCAGTAGTATAGCTAATCTGTTTTTCGGTTAGCTCCCCAAATGGCATATAATCTCCGCCACCGGCGTTGTTTATAAGCACATCTACGGGGCCGTTGCGGTAAGTAAGGTATTTTATAGCGGCATCAGCATCGTTGCGGCTACACAAATCAGCGCCATAGACATAAACACGGTCTCCCAATTCTTTCTTGATATCTTCCAGGTCTTTCAAAGTTCTTGAAACCAGAGATAACTTAGCACCCGTTTTGTGGAGCTTCATAGCAAGGCTTCTGCCTAAACCCCGCGACGCTCCAGTAATGAAAATATGTTTACCGCTAAGTGATACTTCATTCATAGTTGTAGATTTTGTTAAATTGCTTTAATTAATAAAAAGGGCTCTAAAGCTAAGTAATTGGGCATTTTTGAATGCTTTTGGAATAAAATCCATAAAAAAAGGCAGTGATGAACACTCCCTTTTTTATACTGCTTTTAAAAGAAAACTGTATAAGATTGCCAGCAGAAAACAGGCAGGCGAATACAAAAACTACTAATTAATAGTTTTATTTATCTGCAGAAACCAATTCGGGGTTCAGCACATATACGCCCGTATCTACCGTACGAATTATGGTGCTTGCGGTAGATCCAACCATTAAATTCCTAAGCTTGGAATGGCCAAGTGTTGTCATAAAAACCGCATTATAATCTCTGGAATACGTGAGGTTTGTAATACCATCACTTACAGATACACTTGTAATTAGCACATCCGGTTTAATACGGCCTTCTAGCCCTTTAAAATGCGTATTGCAAATATCTGTGAGCTTTCCTTTTGCACGGTCGATTACATCATTATTATTTCCAATTGTAAACGGCCCCACATTCACGAAATGAATTAGATCGACCTTAGCATTGGTTTTGAGCAACAGTTCTTTTGCGTATGGAAAAACTTTCATGGAATTATGCGAAAAATCGGTAAGAATAAGCGCACGTTCCATATTAGCGATAGAAGATTCTTCTGTAAGTACAAAAACAGGTACCTTAGAAAGAGATATTACCTTGTTCGCTTTCGAAGAATAAATTACCCGATTAATACCTGTTCGGGCGTTAGTAGCCATCATTACTAAATCGAAAGCAGCCGATTCTTTAACAACCTGCTCCACAACATTGCCAATTTTCACGAGGCCGTCGTTAAGACATACTTGCGGTACTTTTGCAGCGGCAATACTATTTAAGTGCTCGCGAATTTTACGAAGTTTCCCCTCTGTCATTTCAGAATTCTTCTCTCCAATGATGTCTTTAAGATCATTGCGCTCTTCATAAACATACATAGGCGTTATTGTGCCACCAAACAAGGCTGTAAAAGCCGCTGCTTCTGTAAAGGCTTTGTTACCTACTTCAGAAAAATCTGTTGTTACCAGTATGTTTTTTGGTTTCATAGTTCCCCTTGAGTTTTTTTCTCGTATTTAGATTTTTTTTGTTTTGCTAAACCGTTAATTCAGTCTGCGAACAGCTTTAAAGTTTGATTTAACCGCACATAAAACAGCTCAATATATCTTAAGTGTTAATAGACAGAAATCGGGCAATAGAATGGATTCACAAAACATTTTACTAATAATGCGGTCGCTTTATTGTGTTGCAACCTCATCAATTGTTATCGTTATAAGTAAATGTAAATGACTAATATATTAACTTATTTTGATATATGTCGCTTACCGGATGTAGCAAATTCAATGAATTATAAGCGACTTTAACGGTATTTAAAAATGTTTAAATCAAAAACTGAATAAAAGACCTTAAATAAACGCCATTAAGCACATTTTTTCGTAAGAATTCTAATCTAATCGGGATCTTTTATTTTCGGCATCTTTTATTTGAAAAGCTGCATACTTAGCACCGGGATATCTCCTTCCGATATAATTTTGCTGGCTGTACTTCCAATAAAAAGCTTTTGTAAAGCCGACTTGTTTCCCGGCCTTAACGCAATAAGTCCCGCTTTTATGCTACGGGCGAACTCGATTATATGAGTTCCCGAATCTCCTTCTGCACTTAAACATTTTACCGAAACCCGTGCATCGAATTTGGAAAAAGAGTTCTCCCTAATTTTCGATAGCATTCGTTCACAGTGTTCGTTTGTTTTCCCGCTATTTGCTTCATTAAAATGAAACAGGGTTATGCTGCAATCAGAAAAGCGAAGAAAAAATTCAAGCATATCTGCCGTTGGTATTTCTTCGTCTGCCAAGTCTGTTATTACAAGTATTCTTGAAAAATCTGGCTTAAAATTGGCTTTAGAACCAATCAAAAGCGGAACCGGACAGCTGGAAACCACATTTTTAGCCACCGAGCCAAGTAGCAAAGTCGTGAGTGAAGATTTACCCGTAGTTGCGATGCACACAAGATCGAAACGTTTGGATGCCTCCACAATTATCTGCCCCGGATCTGATCCCGACTCAACCAGAGGAGTTTGAGTTAAAGCAGGATCTATGTAAAGCGCAGCTTGCTCATAGCAATTTCGGATAGCCGTCTCTTTTTGCATTGCATAGCGCTTATCCTCAACTCCCGGCAAAGTAGGACCGGATTCTGACCACATGCCCGTTTCCATTACGTGTATGGGCGTAATGGTTGCCTCTTTAAATGTTAGTACATATTCGGCCATTCGGAATGCCGCATTCGAGGCTTCGGAAAAATCAGTTGCTACAAGTATACTTATCATATTATAAATTAAACAAAAAAAGGAGACATTGCGTCATTTTCTACACATAATCACTGTTTCAGCTATAGAATTACTCAAATTTGAGGGTACTCCGATTAATCTCTAATTCGAAATTTATGTCTTCAAGCGTAAAATCTCGTAT
>JAIULZ010000138.1 GCA_022565805.1 Balneolales bacterium | reverse complement strand
AGCGACCGATCGGTTAACAGCCGATTGCTCTGCCACTGAGCTACCGAGGAATGTTCTCTTTTTTCTTAAGAAGCTCAAATATACAATCAAGGCAGGTGCTTTGTCAAGTACTAATTTTAAATTATTTCCCTATTTTTTCCCCCAACCGATCAGGTCTTAGTTTTTATGTAATAATCAGGCGAATCTAAAAAATATTTTATATTCTAATAGCAGTATTAGAATATAATGCTTATATTACTATCGGATTAAGTATAAGACTGAACTCAATTATTAGAACTGTTAATTACTGGCTAAACCTGAACTAATGCCGGAAGGAGCTAAAAATGTCATTAAACCCACTTAAAAGAGACCCAAAAGTAATTGTAAACCACGGCTATACCGTGAAGATACAGATAGGTTTAATTTTGAGCTTGTTGATTTTTATCCTTGTATTCAGAATCGATTTTCAATTTGAATCTGACATGGACTACGTAATGGTAGAGCGTGAAGTTATCGAGATGGAGGATATTATACAGACCGAAATTCGGGAGACCCCTCCTCCACCTCCGCGTCCACCTGTGCCAATTTCAGTACCCGACGATGTCATAATGGATGACGACCTTATCGACTTCGATGCTTTCCTGGATTTTGATGATGCACTTGCCTCTGTACCGGCTCCCCCGCCTCCACCAGACAGCGCAGATGAAGAGCCTGAAGTTTTCGTAATCGTAGAGCAAATGCCTGAGTTAATAGGTGGTATTGCTGAGCTGCAAAGACACGTTGTTTACCCTGAGCTTGCCAGACGTGCAGGAATACAAGGTCGGGTAGTGGTGCAGTTTATTATAGACGAACAAGGCTATGTACGCTCTCCACAAATTATACGCTCCATAGGTGGCGGATGTGATGAAGCTGCAATTGCCGCCCTTCAAAAAGTAAGATTTACGCCCGGCATGCAGCGTGGCAGACCTGTGAAAGTGCAATATACAATCCCTGTTCAGTTCAGGCTAACACAAGCCGATTAACACATCAACGGTTCGGCTTTGACCAGTCGGACCGTTCTTTTTACGGCTTAGCTACTGAACTAAAAACTGTAATACCTGAAGTCTTCGAATCTATATATTTCGAAGACTTTTTCTATGTACCCCTCTGGGAAAATGATATGCGAAATATCATAAAAGTTTAATTAACAGGTTTCTATAGATACCGGGCTTTTTTGCACTCTTACGCTTTATTTCAGTGATTTACCAGTTAATTCAGGAATGGTCTGTAGAAGGAAGTTTCCAGCGCTCATCATACCCTACCCTGTATAGTACAAGGCCTGCCGGGGACGCCGTTGAGCCGGCTCTGTTTCTATCCGGATTTACGAAAAGGTTTTTAAATTGCTGCGGACTTATTTTTCCACGCCCTACTTCATATAAGGTTCCAGATAAAGAACGTACTACAGATCTTAAGAATCTGTTAGCTGTAATTTTAAATGTAAATCTCATAGAATCATCGGGGCCGGTAATTTCTGAATCGAAAAAAAAGCATCTGTGGTGTGGTAAACTTTTATCGAATGGAGTAAAAGTACGGCAATCGAGGTCTCCCAGTATCATATCGGCAGCTTCTCTCATTAGCCCTATGTCGAAGCTGTGGTACCAATGCGAGGTAAACTCGTTATAAAGAGCCTGCGGCTGTTGCGAAAAGTAATAATGATACGTTCGGTAATTTGCGTCGAAGCGGGCATGAAAGTTATCACTGGTTTGCTCAGCGCTGGTTACAACAATATCATTTGGTAATAAACCATTAAGACTTCGGCAAAAACGATTTAAATCCGCAATTGAATTTTCTACATCAAAATGTGCTGCCTGGCCAAGTGCATGTACTCCTGCATCAGTACGTCCCGATCCGGTTACAGAAACTTTAGTTTGCAGTATCACCTGCAGCGCATGCTCTATTCTCTCTTGTATAGTATCTCCGTTGGGCTGTATCTGCCAACCATTATACCTTGTGCCATTATACGATATGTGCAATAAATAGCGCATATTCAAGAAACCTGCACGAACCTCGCTTTAGAAAGGTAGATTGTTGAAATACAAAAAAGATGTGGATTCTATTTAAAAACGATACGAAAAAGTAGCCACTACCCCACTATCGCTTCCAAACCGGTGGCCTGATTCCATTTGTAGTGAAAAATCATTTATTTCATTTGCCAGATTTCGGGTTACAATAAAAGAATGTATGCCACTTATTAGCCTGTTTACGGCCATCAGGGTTACAACACCTGGTATTTGCTGCCGGTTTCTATCCATTCTATCGCGTATACGAAGATATTCGCCCCTTTTTGCTTCATCTTCCCATTGCCAGCGGTTTTCAGGAATATCGTCGATAAGCCTGTCCCAGTTTCTGGTCCGTAGCTGATTTTCGTTGTAATCGCTTAAACTCTGAGCACTTCCAACTGCAATTTCTACATTTCTGGGTACATTTCTCAAATCAATTCCTGCGAATGCAGTAGCATGTGTAAACATGTTATTTTCTAACATATTCGCATTAGTAAACAAATAGACAATAGAAGTAAGTAATACAGCCTCTGTCCCGAGATGTATTTGGCCGCGTCTCCAGTTTCCAGAGTCGGCGTAATAATGTCCCCAGCCGGGCATCACAAAAGACCGCAATAAAGCTTGGCCGGGACTTTTAGTGTATTGTAAACTAGTTGTATAAAGTTTTCCTTCGTAGCCGGAAACAGTAGAAAAGGGGGATAACGCGGTCGCAAAGCGGTCGTAGCCCAAATTTAATTCATCTGAAGTTTCAGTAGAGTTAGTTTCGCAGTAATTGAATAAATCATTGGTAAATTTGATGCAATCCAGACTTGAATTCTGCGCAGTAACAGAAGTTGTTTGGGATGTAATAAATGCCTGTAAGAGCAACAAACTTCCAATAAAACGAATGAGTTTAAAAGTTTTAAGGACTTTCAATCGAAAAGATATTTGAATGATGAGCCGCCGAAAAGCAGATCTGTTAAATAGTGGTTGTTTCTACCTCAAACTTAGGCTTTTCTTCTTTGTTCCCGTCAGTTTCTTTTTTCATTTTCCCGTTATTATTTTTCGCTGAATACTTACGGTCACGGCTTCTTTGATCATCCCAACGACGGTAGATTGAAATTGAAAAACCAATCATTAATATAAAAGTACCTAGCCAAACAACGGAGACCAGGGGCTTTTCTTCAATAGCTATAATAATCCATTCATCCTCAATATTCTCCTGAATACCGATCAACTGCAGATGCACTTCGTCTGTCGTAGTATTAATTGTTTCGAAACGCACATCGAAACCAAACGCATCTAGCTCGAGAACAGGATTATACACATAACTTTGCCCTTCATCAAAAACCATAGCGTAAAGCACATCATGCGTTTCTGTGTGCTGGTTCTGAAGGTTTTCTACGGCAATTCTGGCTTTAACGCCTACAATAGCATTTTCTGGCAGTTCATCTTCTGTTACATTAACAAAGCGTTCGAACGAAATATTGAATTGGCCAATTTGCCTTGAGTTTCCGGGAGCAAGTCTCACTCTATCATTTATTGAAGGATTAAGACTTTCCTCATATCCGTTGGTTAGCATATCTGCAACAGCCTGAAAAGTTGTATGGGTATCCCGTATTCTATTGCTTTCACGTTCAACAAGTGAAGAGCCGGAAACATATACATACACATCTCTAAGCCAGCCCATATTTACTTCAGGATCTACAGTCCAGCTTATATTTTCGCCTGTAGAGTTTGCAATCATAGGGTAAACAATAGGATGTACTGCAAATGTTCTGCCATTTCTTAGATTTGTGAATTCAATTCTGTATTGTTGTTCACCCGGTCTGTTATCATGCGATATGGAAGCTTCGGTAAATAAAACTTCATATTTATCGCCAACCCGCTTAGGTTGATGCATGTTAAGGAGCATTACATCCATTTTTTGGATAACAGGGAAGCCATCATCATCTATAATTTCGCCTCTTTCCACCGCCGCATTGTAGCTAATTGTGCTTCTGTCTAAAAGTGGTTTATCGTAAGCAGCCCCAAGAAAACCAATCAGCAAAACTGCGAAACCAAGGTGGGTAACGGTTCCTCCGATAAGCTTAGGACTTTTCTTAACTAATCGGAGCATAACAGTGCCATTTCCAACAATCGAAAAGATAGCCGCAAAAAGGTATATCATGTACACAAAGTTACTGATATTTGCCACGAAAATAGCTGCAACCGATATAACTGAGGCAGACACGGTAGGTGTTAGCAAAGCCCCTGCAAATGTTTCTGTGTCCCTGTATTTATTCCACCACATATATTGGGTCGCTACTGTAAGAATCGCGATAGCAATACCAAACGGTAGAGTCCACATATTGTAAAATTCGGGAAGTGGTGGTGTTGGGTTGGGTACAAAGAGTCGCCCAATTATAGGAGCGCTTGTTCCTAGTATAATAACAAGAGACACAATGAGAAGAGTCATTGCGCCGGAGAACATAAAAAATTCTCTTGAAAAAAGCGGCGATGGATCTTTAGGAGTGGGCAGCTCTTTCATTCTAACTGCATAGAGAATTATACCACAGAGCGCAACAGCGATAATGAAAAGCAAAAGCTGATTATACAGGCCGAGGTCTACGAAACTATGTACAGACGCATCCCCCAAAATACCTGAACGGGTAAGAAAAGTCTGATAAACAATAGTTACATACGCAAGAATGGCGAAAATAATAGAAGCCTTATGTGCAATTTGGCTTCTCTTTTGGATCAACATGGTATGAATGCCTGCAGTACCTAAAATCCATGGCACAAGTGAAGCATTTTCAACGGGATCCCAGGCCCAATATCCACCGAACGAAAGGGTCTCGTATGCCCAATAACCGCCAAGAAAAATAGCAACAAGTAGACAGAGATTAGCGCCGAGGGTCCATGGTAAAGCGGGATGAATCCATTCGTGGTATTTACGTTTCCAGAGTGAAGCTAATGCAAATGCAAATGGTACTGCCATCATGGCAAAACCAATAAAAATAACAGGCGGGTGGATAATTATCCAAGGGCTCCTGAGTAAGTCATTAAGACCACTACCCTCTGGTGGGATATAGCCAGGATTGTTCATAAAAACCGGCAGATGTGCAAACTCCTGCGCAGTAAGTCTAAAAGGAGAGGCGCCTATGTGAATTCCAAAAACAGTGACCCCAATAACCATAGAAATTAAAAATACCTGCGTAAGGGTCATAAAAAACATAACCGGCGCACGATATTCATCAGAAGTCCATTTTAGAAGGCTAAAACCAACCATGAAACCACACAAAATCCACAGCATAAAACTTCCTTCCTGACCGCTGTAAAAAGCAGCCCATAAATACACATTACTCAGGTCTGAGCTTGTATAATTATATACGTAGAAGTATTGAAACTGATTGGTTAGGAGCAAATATACTAAAAGGCCTGACGCCAGGAACATCATAGCTCCCTGTATACCAAACAGGAAATTGGCGATTTTCTCGATTGACGGGTCGTTATCGCGCACTGTTGAAGTAAAATACAGGACCAAAGCACCTAAGGATGCCAGAAAAGATACGAGAACAGCAATTGTACCAATAGAACCAATCATAAATAATTCAATAACTTAAATAATACTTAAAATAACGTAGTAAGGGCGAATAGCTGTAAAAGGAAAAATTTTGAGGCATTGATTAAATCGTAATCAAATTCTTGAATGAGCTATTCCGTTAGGTGGAGATAATATTTTTTAGACAAGCTGAACGCAAAAAAAAGACTCACCATATGATATTAAGTCATAACGGTGAGAAATTATGATTATTTGAATATGATGCGAGTAAATATTCCGCATCATATCGCTAAAATCATTACATATTTGAGGACAATTCCAAATTTGACGCATCATTGTATTTTGATGGACACTTAACAAGCATGTCATCGCTATACATTACTCCATTGCGCATTGTTCCAATAACTACCAAGCTTTCGGCGTCTTCAAAGTTATTTGGTTTTGGCCGGTTAAAGCTAACGCGACGAACTTCTCCGGCTTCATCTTTCATATGGAAGGTGAAAACCATTCGTTCTCTGTCGAAACCATGCGGCATCGTTTCGACCCATGTACCTACTACATGTACTCTTGCGCCAGACTGTTCTGCTTCTTCAAATCCAACAAATGATCCAATACTGTTGCCAAAATTCCACATTAAAAGGGAGGTAAATGCAACAATAGCAACTGTGCCAACTATTACGCGAGGTTTCATTCTTTGTATACGTTTTCGGGTGAGGATAATATTTTTTGTTCGAGCTTACTTATTTTTTGATCAACGCGAATGAGATAAAAGGCCAGCACAAACCAAATAATAAGACTAACTGCCAATACCACAAAAATTAGATCGTAAGAAGCGAGCAGATTCATGAGTGCGTTCGCATCTGCTCCGGCAATACTTTCTGAACCTTCCCACCGATCTGCATAAGCCGAACTTAAGGTATCGACCATGCTGGTTGAACTAAGATTAAGCATTAATAATTAAGTTATAAATATGTGAGTATAAGAACCCGTATGCCTACACTTCTGTTGTTTCTTGAAGTGTATATTCCATTTTTCTGTATCTATATCTAAGGTTAGTCATCCAGTAGGCCAGCGCAAAGAAACCAATTATGGCGGGATAGAACACAATCCTGAGTTCAGGTGCGGTAAACTCACTAAATGCAGGGTTACCGTCTGCACCCGGGTGCAAAGATGGCAACTGCCTCGGTATAATATACAGTAAAAAAGGTACCGTTGATGCTGCAAATATGTTATATACTGCCGATAGCCTGGCTCTTAGTAAGTCTTCATCGAATGAAGATCTTAATATAAAATATGCAACATAAATCAGTAAAGCTATTGCTGAGAGGTTCATTTTAGGCTCGGCGAAAGTCCACCAAGTGCCCCAGGTAAAACGAGCCCAAACCATTCCGGTTAACAAACCGCAAAGCCCAAAAATAACTCCAACTGATGCTGCCGATTCCGCTTTGATATCATCATTCATATTTTCTGTTGATAGAAAACGAATGCTGTAATACATAGATGCTAAAAAGGTTACAAACATCGTAAACCACATAGGCACATGAAAGAACAGGTTTCTGGCTGTTTCTTCCAAAATAGCGATACGGGGTATGTTTATCGAAAATGCTGCAACTATTATAAGCGTTACGTAAGCCAGAAGAATATATTTCCAGAAAGAAAGCTTCAAGTTAAAAACCTCATCAAGCAATTACTGTTTATTGAACCAATTATGTTTAAATTTTGCTTAAATATACAAAATAACGCTGATAAATGACATTTTAGCACTTGTTAAATCGTAACCATATATCTTATGTGGCAGCGTAAAAAGGAAGATGTTTTCAGATTTTCCAACACACTGAATCCCAATAGAATCCAATATGAAAGAAGAAAAGGCTGTTGTTTACAAAACGGACAGAAATTACTTTTACAATGATTTTCAAAAAGCAAAGTGGCTAATTTTACTCTTCGGGTATGGTCTTTTTGAAAGAAAAAGACTGGAAAAGAAATTAGATAGTATGCAGTATCGGGTATACAATACTAAGATTACTAGCGGCAGGCCGGGTGATGCAAATTATTTAGAAATACCGTTCAACGAACTAAAGTCTGTGCAACTAAAACAATCTGTTGAGCACAAAAACCATAATATAGCTGACCTCATTTTTGAATCGGAAACTGGCATAATAATCGAATTTCTTGGTTTAAAAGAAGCAAAAGAGCTTGAATCTGTTTTCGCACTTGTTATCGAAAAAGAAAATAAGCGCCGGAAACTCGCTCAAAAAGCAAAAGGTGAATATGAAAATATACAACCGGGAGGACTCGAAGAGCTTAATAATTTAGTAGGTATGTGGCAACAAGGTATGATTTCAGATGAAGATTATTATCGGGAAGAAGCCAAACTCAGAAAAAAGTGAGGCTAAACACCGGTACTTCCAAAACCTGCTTTACCGCGAATTGTAGACTCGAGCTCTATAGCATCTACGACCTGTACCTGCCATATTTTTTGTATTACAAGCTGTGCGATGCGATCTCCCCTGCTAATCTTAACCGATTCACTACCATGGTTAATCACAATAATTTTAACTTCTCCGCGATAGTCTGAATCTATGGTTCCGGGGGTGTTTAACAAAGTAATTCCGCTTCGAATTGCTAAGCCGCTGCGGGGTCTTACCTGTATTTCAAAACCATCAGGTATTTCGAAGCAAAATCCGGTGGGGATCAGAGTTCTTTCACCTGATTTTAATTCCAGCGGTTTGTCTATAGCTGCGCATATATCCATGCCTGATGAACCAGAGGTTTCATATGCAGGCAATGGTAAATCGTTTGAATGAGCTAATCGTTTTACTTTAAGAGTAATCATAAAACTACAATTTTAAGTCAAAATTGGTTAGCCGAACCCTTACGTTACCTATCCATACCGAAACCCTTGCTTCCACAGGAATTCTGTGCTCGCCTGTATGAAAACGCGATTCGAATTTGCCCGTAAATCCAAAAGGCCCCTCAATATTAGCATCCCCATAACTCAGAAATACATCTACCATCCTACCATCAAAAGCATCTGAGCGTATACGGTCTGTTTTTAGAGTATTATCTACAGTTACAATAGATTGCTGGTTATCAATAAAGATCGGGTATTGCAGAGATTTCTCGGTGCCAGCATTTGCCCTGCCAACATAAAATAGAGAAAGCCCGCCATCGGCTGGTCCGTTTAAATCGAGAGTATCAGTAATTTCGCCACTTAAATGCGATATTACCTTCATATTCTCATAATCAAACTGATAGCGGGATTCCGGCAGACGTTGCCTGTGGATATTATCGACCCAGAAATCATGTGAAAATGCGGTTGTATCATTATGTTCCAAAATGGAATAATACTCATACCTTCTGTTGCCCATTAGCGGCAGGTTAGAGTTCGATTCAATAACCGCCATAGAAAGCATATACGTTTTTCCATTAATGAGGGTGTCTTTCGAAGAAACATATACATTTCCAACACGCATTAAGCCATAACGAACTTCGAAATCGAAGGTTTCATGCGCTTCGAACATATATCTAAGGGTTGGCGGAGGTTCAACGGCTCTGTTAATGTAAATTATAGACGCTCCACTTCCGGCAAAAAGAATAAACAGCGTGGCTGTAAATAGGTAAAATTTACCTGGATTCATGCAGTATTATTCCTTTATATCTAAGAAAGATCTGAATTCATCTTCATTAAAACCTACAATAAAGGATTCATCCCGTTTAACAACCGGTCGTTTTATCATAGTTTGATTCGCTAAAGTAATTTCAAGGAGCTCTTGTTCAGAAAGCTCTTTACCGCTAAGGCCGAGGTTCCTCCATTTCATTCCCCTTCTGTTTACAACCCGGTCCGAACCACAAAATTCAAACAAGGTTTTAAGTTCATCGGAAGAAAAAGGAGATTTCTTGAGATCTCTGAACTCAAATTCTACCTCGTTCGATTTTAGCCATTCAATTGTTTTTTTAACGGTGCTACAGTTTTTTATACCGGCTAATTCTATCATGCAAAACGTTTTTATAATTCGTATTAATTAATAGAGGGCTTTAAAAAACCTCCTAATAGCTTTCGTACTACAACCTTGAGGTATTTAGTAATGAAATAATATTTGCTAAAAGATAACAGACTGGCTTAACTTTTAGTATTAAAGACTCAATAATTAGGGATAGAATTTCCTTCAATGTTTTGGCAAACCACTTTTAAACAACAATTAAAGCGATTCAATACAATTATTATAGAATCATATAAAACATAATTTTAAGAGCACATTGCCAGTAGGTTTAAAATTTATATATGTACTTACGTCTCATATCTACTTATAGAAGGCTTTGCAAAACCACTCTTTTGCCCGCCTTCTTTCTTGGCCAAAAATAAAATCCTCGAATAGATAGCCTATACTCCGGTTTTATTTTTGATCCGG